>JAGRPD010000241.1 GCA_020439875.1 Verrucomicrobiales bacterium | reverse complement strand
GGTGGGCTTGGGAGCTGACGGGCCACGTTTTGACAAACGCGGCTACGGGCTCCGGGGTTGGCCGAATCGTCGTCTCACTCCTCGTCCAAATCTCTTGGGATCGAGTGGGACGATGATTGGGACGAGGATTGTTTAAGCGCGGGAGCTGGTGTCGCGTCGCCTGGAGTCAGTCTCGGAGGCCTAGAGATACGACTTGGTGGGTCTGCCGTGTCTTTAGCAGGCGGTCTGCTGGGAGGATGCCGGAGAAGCTGGTGAGGGGGTACACCACGCTGCGGCGACCGATGAGGGTGCCGGGGTTGAGCACGCTGTTGCAGCCGATCTCGGCCTGATCTCCCACCACTGCGCCGAATTTGCGCAGGCCGGTGCGGATGCGTTGGCCATTGGCGTCAATGACGACTTCGGAGCGATCCAACCGTACGTTGGAGAGGATGACGCCGGCTCCCAAATGGGCGCGGTGGCCGAGGATGGAGTCTCCGACGTAGTTGAAGTGCGGGACTTCGCAGTCGTCGAACAAAACGCAGTTTTTGAACTCGCAAGAATTGCCCAAGACGCAGCCGTCGCCGACGATGACGTTTTCCCGGATGTAACAACCGGCGCGGAGGTGGCAGTTGTCGCCGATCCAGGTGGGGCCTTTGATCACGGCTCCGGGCTCGATGACGGTGTTGCTGCCGATGAAGACGTCTTCTCCCAAATAAACGCCCGGTGGCAGCTCGCTGCGGATCTCGCGCTTCAGGCGGAAGTCGAGGTAAGACTGGATCCGGCTGAGGGCGGTCCAGACGGGTTCGGTCTCAGGGAACAGCAGGGCGTGCTGGGTGCAGTGGAGATTGAGGAAGTCGCTGGGACGGTGAGTCATAGCCTGCGGGAGAGAGGGTCAGGCGGCTCGTTCGTCAGACGGTGAGGACTTCCTTCTCTTTGGCGGCCATGTGCTGGTCGATCTCGGTGACTTTTTTGTCGGTCGCGGTCTGCACTTCTTTTTCGAATCGATGCAGGTCGTCTTCGGTGATGAGGCTGTCTTTTTGTCCTTTTTTGAGGGCCTCCATGGCGTCGCGGCGGGCGGAGCGGACCCGCACTTTGGCTTCTTCACCCATTTGGCGGACGATTTTGACCATTTGCTCGCGGCGCTCGGTGGATAGGGCAGGGATGGGAAGACGGATGACTTTTCCTTCGATGGAGCCATTCAAGCCGAGCTTCGATTCGCGGATGGCGCGGTCGATGTCATGCAGCGTGCTGGGATCGAAGGGCTCGATGCGGATCAAGCGCGGATCGGGCGTGGTGATCATCGCCAGCTGCTTGAGTTTCATGTTGGAGCCGTAGCTGGAGACGTGGACGTCGAGGTTCTCGACCAACGAAGGAGAGGCCTTGCCCGTGCGGACGGCAGCGAATTCGTGAGTGGCGTACTCGACGGCTTTGGTCATGGCTTCATCAGCCTCCATCAGGGTCATTTCAGGGTCCATGGCGCGGGGGTGGGGTTAGGAGCGGCGGTTGGGTTGAGGAGTGGCGGAGTCGCCGTCAGCCTGCGGCGGTGACGAGAGTGGCCAGGCTCAAATCTCCGGTGAGTGCCCGGCGGATGTTGCCGGGTTCATTCATGTTGAAAACGGCGATGGGCATGTTGTTCTCCATGCACAGGGAGAAGGCGGCGGCGTCCATCACCTTGAGCTGCTTCACGAGGCACTCGTGGAAGGTGACGCGGTCGTAGCGTTTGGCGTCGGGATTTTTGGCCGGGTCGCTGTCGTAGATCCCATCCACCTTGGTGGCTTTGAAGACGCACTCCGCATCGATCTCGCTGGCGCGCAGTGCGGCGGTGGTATCGGTGGAGAAAAAGGGGTTGCCGGTGCCGGCGGCGAAGATCACCACGCGGCCTAGCTCCAGGTGCCGCATGGCTTTGCGGCGGATGAAGGGCTCTGCCACGTTGTCCATTTTGATGGCGCTCTGGACGCGGGTGGGCACGTCCATGGCCTCCAGCATGCTCTGCACCGCGAGGGCGTTCATGACGGTGGCCAGCATGCCCATGTAATCTGCGGTGGCCCGCTCCATGCCGCGATTGCTGGCGCTGATGCCGCGCCAGAAATTCCCTCCACCGACGACGAGAGCGATTTCCAGCCCGCTTTGATGGGCGAGTTTGATCTGAGACGCGATGTCTTCGACGATCGGTGGGGAGATGTTGTCAGTGCCTCCAGGTGCCCTCAGGGCTTCTCCACTGAGTTTGAGGAGGACTCTTTTGAACGGTTTTTTTCCGATTTCTTCACCCATGCAACGGTTTGATTGACTGCATGAAACATGATTCATCCGGTCTTGCAAAGACATTTATCCCCGGAGGCCAGGACAAGGCGATGGGCGTGGCTTGTTGAGGGGAGGAGATGCTTCTGGGAGGCACCTCTTTTTATGATGATGCCCGCAGGGTGATCAGGGTGATCTCCGGGGCGGCGGCAAATCGGGCTTTGGGTCCGAGGGTGCCGAGTCCACGATTGACGTAGAGGGTCAAGGGGCCGCTGTGAAACAGGCCGCGGGCGTATTTTTGCCCCCAACTGGGCAGCAGCAAGGGGATGCCACCGGGCAGGCACACCTGGCCTCCGTGGGTGTGGCCGGAGAGCTGCAACAGTCCGTGCCCGTAGGGGCTGGCGGCGAGGATGTCGGCGTAGTCGGGTTCGTGGACCAAAATGAGGGCGGGATCCTCGCTGGGGCGATGCTTCAGGGCGGCGTTGGCATCGGGTTTGCCTCCCCAGACGGCATCGAGTCCGGCCAGCCAGAGGGTCTCTCCGCTGCGGGTCCAGGAGTGGGCGCTGTTGTGCAGCATGGAGATGCCGTGGGAATGGCAGGCATTTGCGACGAGCTGGGCTCCGTACCAAACGTCGTGATTGCCGAGGCTGGCGTGCACGCCGAGCGGGGCGCTCAGATCGGCCAGGGGGGCGATGAGGTCGGCGCATCGGCGGGCGTCAGCGGTGATGAAATCTCCGGTGATGACGATGAGATCGGGCTGCTCCCGACGCAGGATCTCCACGGTGCGTTGCAGCAGGGGCTGATCTTCGTTGGGCTCGACGTGGAGATCACTGAGCTGAGCGACGCGCAGGCCCTCCCAGGCGGGGCCGATGCCTTGGAGAGGGATGTCGAGCCGCTCCACGACGGGGAAGTGGCGCTCAATGCCGCGGGCGTAGGTGTAGGAGCCACCAGCGGAGAGTGTAGCGGTCCAAAAACCGCGCCGCAGCCAACGTCCCAAAAACGCGCGGCGAGTGGTCACGATGCGCTGGGATGCAGGCTGGAGACGATGCCGTGGTAGAAGCTCATCAGCAAATCGAAGTAAATCCAGAGGACTCCGATCCACACGGCGAGGATGGCGAGGAAGATGAAGGCGAGAACGACGACGAGGAGGCGGCTGCTGCGGCGCACTTCGTGGGCGTGCCCTTCCTGCCAGCGCTTCAGCAGGGCGAGGTTGCGGGAGTTGGATTTGAAAAGGGCGGAGCCGACGGTGCCGAGGCCGGGGACGAGATTCATCAGCGCATTGAGCAGCATGTTGAAACCCATCCGCATGAGGACAAAGACGGAGACACGGTTGCGCACCGCCTCCAGGAGGATGACGAGTCCGGCGCTGGAGGTAAAAAAATCTCCCACACCGGGGAAGATGGAGATGATGGGATCCAGCCCGATGCGGAAATTGGTGCCGGGGATGCGCAGCCAATCGTCCAACCAGCGGGCCAAGATGCGCGACACTTCCGACTGCACCGGTGTCTGCGGTGCGCCGGAGGGCGCGGTGGGGACGGGCAGGTGGCCGTCGGTGGTGGGGGCAGGATCCGCAGCCATGCTGAGGGGGGTTATTTGCTGGGGAGATCCACCAGCATTTGAGCGTTGCTGGGATAGCGCTCCAGCAGGCTGAGGACACGCTGCAGGGCCTCGAGGGGCTTGTGCCCGGCCAGTCCGCGGCGCAGCATGTGGATCTTGCTGAGTTGGAATTCCTGCAGCAGCAGCTCTTCCCGGCGGGTACCGGATTTGAAGATGTTGACGGCGGGATAATAAAACTGCTCGGCGATGCGTCGATCGAGCACGAGTTCCATGTTGCCGGTGCCTTTGAACTCCT
>JAGRPD010000240.1 GCA_020439875.1 Verrucomicrobiales bacterium | reverse complement strand
GCCCGAGGCGCAGTTGGATCGCTTCATGCTCAATGTGGTGATGGATTACCTCAGCGAGGACGATGAAGTGGCGGTGGTCACGGCGACGACGACCGATCATCGCGCGCAGGTGAGCCGCCTGTTCTCGGGGGAGGATTTGCTGGAGTTTCGTCATTTTGTGCGGCGGGTGCCGATTGCGGAAGACGTGGCGCGTTTCGCGGTCCGGCTGGCGGCGGCTTCGCGGCCTGGGCGTGCGGGGGTGCCGGACTTTGTGAACCAATGGGTGAGCTGGGGGGCAGGGACGCGGGCCAGTCAAAACTTGGTGTTGGGGGCGAAGACACGCGCGCTCTTGGAAGGTCGGGCGCATGTCAGTCCCCAAGATATCGTGGCGCTGGCGCGACCGGTTTTGAGGCATCGCATTCTGGTGAACTATCGCGCGGAGGCGGAGGGGATCGACACCGCAGCGGTGATTGATCGCTTGGTGGAGGCGGTGCGTCATTGAGGCTTGCATGAAAGAGGGGCCATGCATGAATCGCGGGATTTGGTGGGTGCTCGCCTTCGGGGCTGCGGTGGCATGTCTGCACGCTGAGTTCCCGGAGCCCTTCAATTCCGAGCCGGAATCAGCCGGAGAGCCGATGCCAGCGGAAGAAGCTGCCCGCGCGTTTCAGGTGCCCGAGGGATTTCGTGTGGAGGTGGTGGCGGCCGAGCCGGAGGTGAGAAACCCCGTGGCGATGACTTGGGACTTTCGTGGCCGGCTCTGGGTGGCGGAAAATTACACCTACGCGGAGAAGGCCAAACGCTTTGAGGACGGGCTGCGAGATCGCGTTTTGATTTTTGAAGACGCGGATGGCGACGGTCGCTTCGAGCGGCGCCGCGTTTTCTACGATGAAGCGCGTGTCCTCACGAGTGTGGAGGTGGGACACGGGGGCGTTTGGCTGATGTGTCCTCCGAGGTTGTTGTTTTTACCGGATGCCAATGGCGACGATGTGCCGGACGGACCGGCTCAGGTGGTGCTGGATGGCTTCACCATTGGGGAGAGCAGCTACCACAACTTCGCCAACGGCCTGCGCTGGGGACCGGACGGATGGCTCTACGGTCGCTGCGGCCACTCCTGTCCTGGGAAAGTGGGACGGCCAGGAGCGGCGGAGGCGGAGCGGGTCTCGATCAAAGGGGGCATCTGGCGCTATCATGTGGCGCGGGGGCGATTCGAGGTGCTGTGTCATGGCACGACGAATCCCTGGGGTCATGATTGGGATCGATACGGGGAGTTGTTTTTCATCAATACCGTCAACGGTCATCTCTGGCATCTCATGCCTGGTGCGCACTTCAAGGAGTCCTTTGGAACGGACCTCAATCCACGGGTCTATGATCGGCTAGATATGATCGCGGACCACTGGCACTTTGATACGACGGGCAAGTGGAGTGACTCCCGCGATGGCGCGGCGGATGCGTTTGGCGGCGGGCACTCTCACATCGGCATGATGATTTATCAGGCCGATCAATGGCCGCTCTACTATCGTGACAAGCTCTACACGCTGAATCAGCATGGGCGTCGCGCCAATGTGGAAGAACTCCGTCGGCGCGGCAGCGGTTACGTCGGTACGCATGAGCCAGACATGCTGATCTCGGGAGATCGGTGGTTTCGTGGGATTGATATTCGGACGGGACCGGACGGCTCGGCTTATGTGTTAGATTGGAGTGACACGGGGGAATGTCATGAGCACACGGGCGTGCATCGTGCGAGTGGTCGAATTTACCGAGTGAGTTTCGGAAAGCCTGCCTTGCCGGATTTCTCCGCTCTGCGATCCGTGGGCAATGCGGATGCGAAGATCGGTGCTCCGGCGATGGATGCGATTTTGCATGATCCGAATGTTTGGTTTTATCGGCAATGCCTCAACGCGGTGGCGGCAGCGAAATCCGAACCTTCGCATGTGGCCACGTTTTGTCGGCAGGCCTATCGAGAGGATCCCGATCCGATGGTGCGCCTGCGAGCCTACTGGATGCTCCATGTCCTGGGGGAAACCTTTGGCTGGGGGCACGAGATGTTGTTGGACGGGGCTGAACCGATTCGCATCTGGGGGGTGAGAAATCTCGTCGATGAATGGAGGATCGACACCGCCGAAGGTCGGCGACCGGAGGGGGCGGCGGAAGAGATCGATGATGCTTTTCTGAAGAGCCTGACCCGGGCGGCTCGGGAGGATGCTTCGGCAGCGGTTCGGCTCGCGGTGGCCAGCGCCCTTTTTCGGCTGCCAGTGACCCGGCGGGAAGAGCTGGCGGTGCATCTGGTGGCGCATCGGGAAGATGCGGGCGACTATGCTTTGCCATCAATGGTGTGGTGGGGGATTGCTCCCATGGCGGAGACGGATCCGATGGCTTTGGTTCGGGTAGCTGGTGCCTGTCAATGGCCTGAAACGATGCGCTGGATGGCGCGTGCGTTGGCGGAGGAGATCGAGAAAAGTCCGGCTGCACTCAACGCGATGGTGGAGCTGGCAAGAACCGTCGAGCCGAATCTGCAAGAGGCGATCCTGCGCGGCATTCACGAGGGATTGCAGGGCTGGCGGCGGGCACCCAAACCCGCGGCTTGGGATGCCTTGGTCGCAGGGTTTGGCCGGGACGATCCTCGTCTTCGCGATTTGAGTGCGGTGTTTGGAGATGGTCGTGCTCTGGAAGAGGTGCGCGCTTTGGCGCTGGATGGTGACGCGGATTTGGCGGCGCGGCAGGCGGCGTTGCGAACCTTCATTGAGGCTCGGCCGCCCGATTTGAGGGAGGTGTGTGAGCAGCTGCTGGATGCGCGCGGGATGGAGGCGAGCGCGGTTGCAGGTTTGGCGTTGTTGGATGATCCAAAGCTCGGCGAGCAGGTGGCGCGTCGTTTTCGAAAATTCAGTGCGGCGGAACGTCCGGCGGTGTTGGATGCCTTGGCGTCGCGGCCCTCATGGGCTTTGGCGCTGTTGCAAGAGATCGCTGCGGGACGCTTGGAGCGGGAGCGATTGACGCCTTTTCACGCGCGGCAAATGAAGTCTCTGGGTGATGCGGCGGTAGATGCCAAACTCGCTGAGGTATGGGGAGAAAGTCGGGAATCTCCGGCTGACAAACGCCACACCATGGAAGCCCTCCGTCAACAGCTGACGGCTGAGGTTTTGGCCAAGGCCGATCTCGGGGCGGGGCGGCAGATTTTTCAATCCGTCTGCATGGCCTGCCACACGCTGTATGGTGAAGGCGGGCGGATCGGGCCTGACCTGACGGGATCGGGTCGGGCGGAGTTGGATTACCTGCTGGAAAACATTGTCGATCCCAGTGCGGTGGTGGGTGCCGACTACCAGATGACGCTGCTAACGCTGAAGGATGGTCGCCAGCTCAGCGGCGTGGTGGCGGCCGAGACGGCGCGCACGCTGACCCTGCGGTTGCTAGCGCAGGAGAGCACGGTGGAGAAAGCGGAGTTCGCGAAACGCGAGCTTTCTCCGGCGTCGATGATGCCTGAGGGGCTGCTGCAAGTTCTGACACCCGAGCAGGTGCGGAATCTGCTGGCCTATCTGATGCACCCATCCCAGGTGCCTCTGCCTGGAGAGAGGTAGCCGGGAGAGCGATCAAGTGGAAGACGCGCTCAGTGCTTTATCAGGTAGGTGAGACTCCCCATTCTGACCATCAGAGCTTCAGTTGCGCGGTGTGCCACACTCGATACCCCGTCCCAGGCATTCGCACAAACTCTTGGGGAGACTATGAGTGTGAGAATTCCAGGTCTTGTTCTGGTCGAATCGATGTTTTGGAGGACGATCCTTTTTAGGGTTGGTAGGTGGCTCGAAAGCGGTAGAATGTTTGGGGGGCGCGGGGGTTGGTGGGGTCGGTGATGGTGAAGGTGGTGCCGCTGAGGCCGGTGGTGTTGGTGAGGCCGTCGTAGCGCCACATTTCGGTGAAGGTCTGGAGGTCGGTGGAGCGCTCGAGGATCCAGACGGTGCCGGGGATGGCGGCGGGGTTTTTGGGGAAGGTGAGGAGGGGGGTGCCGGTGAGGACGAAAGTGGGCGGGGAGATGGGGCTGGGAAAGGTGGGGGCTGCGGTATCGGTGCCGAGGGCGTTTTCGATGCCCCAGGGGAGGCCGTCTTGGTCGTTGTCGGTGAG
>JAGRPD010000239.1 GCA_020439875.1 Verrucomicrobiales bacterium | reverse complement strand
ACGGCAAGACCACGCTGGTCGACGCGATGCTCCACCAGGCCGGAGCGTTCTCCGCCCACCAGGAGGAGGTCGGCGTCGCCGACCGGGTGATGGACTCCGGCGACCTGGAGCGGGAGAAGGGCATCACGATCAAGGCCAAGAACACGTCGGTGCACTGGCAGGATCACATCATCAACATCGTCGATACCCCTGGACACGCTGACTTTGGGGCGGAGGTGGAGCGGGTGATGAAGATGGTGGATGGCGTCATGCTGGTGGTGGATGCCTACGAAGGGCCGCAGGCGCAGACGCGGTTTGTGCTGAAGAAGGCGCTGGCGCAGGGGCTGCATCCGGTGGTGTTTGTCAATAAGATGGACCGTCCGAACGTGGAGCCGGCCAAGGTGCATGATCAGGTGCTGGAGCTGTTTTTGGAGCTGGAGGCGACGGAGGAGCAATTCAATGCGCCCTTTCTTTATGGCAGTGCCCGCGCGGGCTGGGTGACGGATCGCGCGGATGGGGAGCCTCAGGAGATGAGCTTCATGCTGGAGCAAATCATGAAGCACATCCCTGCGCCGAAGGCTCAGGAGGAGGGCGATTTCCAGATGCTGGTCAGCAACATTGACTGGGATAATTTTGTGGGCCGAGTGGCGATTGGCAAGGTCACGCGAGGCAGTGTGAAGAGTGGTGATCGGGTGTTTTTGCTCGGCAAAAAGCCAGGCGACGCGGCACGTCCGCTGAAGGTGACCAAGGTGTTTCAATATGCGGCGCTCGGGGTGGCGGAATCTCAGTTTGGAGGTCCGGGAGACATCATTGGCATCAGTGGTTTCGAAGATGTGGATATTGGACAAACCGTGGCGGGATCTCCGGACGCAGAATCGATGCCGTTTGTCGCGATCGATCCGCCGACGATCGAGATGCAGTTTTCCGTCAACGATAGCCCGCTGGGTGGGCGTGAGGGAGATCACGTTACGTCACGGAAGATTCGGGATCGCCTGGAGAAGGAAGCGAAGCAGAATGTTGCGATTCAGGTGGCGGACACGGATTTGGCGGGGGTGTTTGCGGTGAGTGCGCGGGGATCGATGCAGATTGCGGTCATCGTGGAGCAAATGCGTCGGGAGGGGTTTGAACTTTGCGTGTCGCGGCCGATCGCGATCACCAAGAAGCAGGAGGATGGAACGGTGTTGGAACCTTTTGAGACGCTTTGGGTGGAGGCTCCGGAGGAGTATATCGGCGGCATCATGAAGCGGCTCTCGGCGCGGAAGGGCAAGATCGATGACATTCAGCCGCACGCGCACAGCACCACGATCGTGGCGACGATTCCGACGCGGGGGTTGATTGGTTTTGAGTTTGAGCTGATGAACCTGACCAGTGGACACGGTATTTTCAGCCATCTGTTCAAAGAATACGCGCCGCACTGTGGCTCGATGAGCACGCGGACGACGGGTACGCTGGTGAGCACTGAGGCGGGGGAGGCCACGGCCTACGCGCTGGACACGATCCAGGAGCGGGGAAAACTTTTCATCGCGCCGGGTGATCCCGTCTATGATGGCATGCTGGTGGGTGAGAATCCCCGCACGGACGATTTGCCGGTGAACCCGACCCGCTCGAAGCAGCTGACCAACTTCCGCGCGGCGGGTTCGGACAAAGGTGCTCAGTTGGCTCCGCCGATCCGTTTCAGTCTGGAGCGGGCGATCGAGTACATCGCGGCGGATGAGCTGGTGGAGGCCACGCCCAAGTCGATCCGCCTGCGCAAGCGCATTCTTGATCAGAATCTGCGGGCGCGGGAGACCAAGCGTCTCAAGGAGCTGGCGGCGGCGGGGCAGTGACGGAGGTGAGACCTCTTTTTTTCGCCGATTGAGCGGGCTCCTCGTCTGGGGTGAGGGGCTCGGTGGGGATGAAAAGTGGAGGAAATGCGGGTAAACGTTGCGCCCCGGCCTGGGTGCGGCCTAGTATGGGGTTCACGTCACGCATGTCTGTCACTTTCGCCATCACTGGGATCATCACGTTGTTTCTGAGCTTCTGGGCTCTGAACGTGTCGCGTGATCCGAAGGAGTGGCGGCTTTGGTGGTTGGATCTTTTGGCGGTGCTGGATGTGGAGACGCCGCGGGAGATGCGGAGAGTGCAGGAGCGGCAGATGGCAGCGATCGGTTTCCTGCTTTTTGTTTTGTTTGTCGCCACCACGGTGAGCTGTGTCTTTTGGACGGTGGATAGCATCCGTGACACTCACCGGGATAAGACGCGCATGGAGCTGGAGATTGAGCGGACCAAACGCCAGATTGATCAGTATTCCCATTAGTGGGAGCGGGGGCGGTGGATGATGGAAGCTTCCCGGAATGGAGAGTGGATGCTGAGGGATCGTTGGGATCCCGAGTGCGATGCTGATTTGGCGGATGATGGCTCCGGCCTGCCGCGGGCGCTGCTTTACGCGACGAGTGCGGCGCTGGGTGGCACGGGGTTGGATTCGACGTCTCTGGAGGGGGCTCTGGCGGCGGCCCAGGGCGGTTTTTTGAAGGAGGCTCTGGCCTTCGGGGGCAATGCCAAGGGGCGTCTCGGTGGGGTGGCCAAGAGCTTGAACTGGCATCCGGTGCGGTTGCTCTCGGCGCTGGAGAGTCCGCTGTATTATGGGGCGAAAAAACGCTACACGGCGCGGCATGCGGCCTGGCGTCTGCGGCGCGGTGCGTTTGATTTCTTCCACGGCTGGTCGGGAGATGCCTTTGCGGCGCTGGTGGAGGCGCGGCGGCAGGGCGTGCCGTCGGTGATCGACATCCCGACCTGGCATCGCAACAAGGGGCAGACGAAACCGGCGGAGACGCGCAGTGAGCGGGAGCGCCGTCTCGGGCCGAGGCTGGGCTGGCGGGAGCAGCTGCCGGTGACGCGGCTGGAGATGCTGGCGGAGTACGATTTGGCAGATGGGATCCTGGTGCCGTCGGCTTGCAGTGCGCGGACTTTCCTGGCGGCGGGCATTGAACCTGAGCGGCTGCACTATGTGGGGCGTGGTGTGGATGTGGCGCGGTATCGACCTGCGGAGAAGGTGCCGGAGCGATTTCGCGCGATTTTTGTCGGAGCCTTGATCCATCGCAAGGGGGTGCATCGGCTGCTGGAGGCGTGGAAAAAGGCGGGGTTGAAGGACGCGGAGCTGCTGCTGATCGGTCAGGTGCATGAGGAGGTGAAGCCAGACCTCGCCCGATGGGCCGATGCGAGTGTGAAGGTGCCGGGCTTTTCCCGTCGGATTCAGGATGACCTGCGTGAGTCCTCGCTGTTTGTTTTTCCCAGCGAGTGCGAGGGCTTCGCCAAATCCACCCTGGAGGCGGCGGCTTGTGGGTTGCCGATCCTGGGCACGCGGGAGTCGGGGGATGCGATTGTGGATGGGGAGACGGGACGGGTGGTGGCGGTGGATGATGTGGAGGCTCTGGTGGCGGGTCTGCGGGAGGCGGCGGAAAATCGAGATGCCTGGGCAGCGATGGGGCGAGCGGGGCGAGCGCGGGTGGAGCGCTGCCTGACCTGGGATCACTATCGGGGCCGCATCTTGCGCGCCTATCGGGAGGTCAATCGGCAAGTGGGGAGGGGAGGCGAGTGAAGTCGGATCGCATCCTGGTGTTGCAGCTGAAGCGGATCGGGGACTTGATCTTGACGGCTCCGGCGCTGGCCGATCTGCGGCGGGCACGGCCCGAGGCGGAGGTGGTGCTGGTCACGGGTCCGAGGCTGAGGGACCTTGGGCAGTGCCTGCCGGGGGTGGATCAGGTGATTGAGTATCGGGCTCCTCTGGGGAGTGCGGCGGCATGGACGCAGGCTTTGTGGGGGGATTGGGAGGCGGTGCTGGATTTTTCCGGCACGGATCGCAGTGCGCTGATGACGGCGCTGACGCGTGCGCCGTTGCGGATCGGCTACCGCAAGTTCAGTGGAGGTGGGCTGCGGCGGAGGGCCTACACCCGGCTGTCGCAGGCGTCGGTGCGAGATCTGCACACGGTGGATTTTCACCGCGCTCTGGTCGCCGAGGCTGTGGGAGAGCCGTCGGGGCAGGGTGGTGACGAGCCGCTGCTCCGTCTGCCTGAGACTGTGGTTGTGGCAGCATCGGAAAAGGCGCGGGCGGCCGGATTGGAGGGGGCGTTTGCCGTGATTCATCCCGGCACGGCACGGCGTGAGAAGTTTTGGCCGGTGGAGCGCTGGGTCACGGTGGCGCGAGCCGTGGTGGAGGCTGGATTGCAGGTGGTCCTGACTGGCACCGGCTCTGGGCTGGAGGAGGAGGATGTGCGTCAGCTGCGCCAGCAGACAGAGGTGCCGGTGGTGGATCTGACGAGTCGGTTGACGCTGCCAGAGCTGGCGGCGCTGATTCGGCAGGCGGATCTGGCCTTGGGAGTGGACAGCATGGCCATGCATCTGGCGGCTCTATGGCGGCGACCTCAAGTGGTGTTGTTTGGGCCGACCAATCCGTTTCATTGGCGGCCACGGCATGAGAGCGCGCGGGTGGTGACGGCTGTGCAATCCGGTGGGCAGCAGACGTTTCACGCGCGGGACAAAGGCGCGGACATGAATCTCATCTCGACGGATGCCGTTTTGAGTGCTATCCAGTCCCTCCGCCTAGCTGGTCGTCTTTGAGGGCCGGTGGTGGAGATTTCCCGATCGCCCATGCCCAAAAAGAAAAAGGTCAGCCGCAAAGATTTTGCCAATCTCTCCAACAAGGAGGCCATGGCGCTGGCGGGACAGACATATCGCAAATTGTACGCCTACATGAAGCCCTACCGCTGGCGCTTCATCGGCGGCCAGTTTTTGGGGATCTTGGCGGGTCTGACGAACGTGCTCTTGATCCAGGGCATGAAGATCATCTTTGACGTGGTGCTGCAGCAGGGCGGCGATGTGGAGGAGAAGGCGGAGAGCTTTAAATTGGGATTTGGAAAAGTCTCCTTCAACCCGACGGATTGGTTTCCCCCGGAGTGGATCGGATCCTACCAGCTGGTGATCGCGGCCTGCATCTTGGTGCCGATGGTTTTTCTGCTGCGCGGAGGCTTCACCTATCTGGCCAATTATATGCTCATGTGGGTGGGCAACCGCATCTTGCTCGATCTGCGCAATGACACCTACCAGGCGCTGCTGCGTCAGTCGATGAGCTTTTACTCTACCTCTCGGGTGGGTCAAATGGTGCAGACCGTCTTTAATCAGTCGCGGGTGGCGCAGCAAAATCTGGTGACTCTGTCTCAAGACATCATCCAGCGTCCGGTGTCCATCTTGGCGATCTTGGCGGCGCTGATTCACATGAACCCGTGGTTCACGTTTTACTCTCTGGTGGTGTTTCCGCTGTGCATTCTGCCGGTGGTCTATATCGGCAAGAAGGTGCGCAAGGCTGGGGCTCAGGAGGAGCAGGAGGCGGGCATGATGATGGTGCAAATGACGGAGTGCTTTCAGGGCATCCGCGTCGTGAAGAGTCACGCTCGGGAGGACTTCGAGATGAAGCGCTTTCAGGCATCCAACCTGAAGACCAACAAGCTCATCATGCGCTATCAGAAGGCGCTGGAACTCGTTGGCATGTTGGTGGAGTTCGTCGCCTCGCTCGGCGTGGGCGTGGGTCTTTTCTACGCCTGGAAGACCCACATCGATTCCGGTACCTTCATGACCTTGGTGGGAGGTCTGACCCAGATTTATCCGCACACGAAGGCCCTCAGCCGCATCCAATTGGTCACCCAAAAGACCATTGTCGCGACCTCCAACGTCTTCGCCGTGATGGATGAAGAGCCTGAGGTGCAGGATGCGCCCGACGCCGTCGAGCTGCGGAATGCGACGGGGCACATCTCGTTCAAGGACGTCGATTTTTCGTATAAAACGGGCAAGTCAGGCCAGCGCGCGGCGGTGAACGGCATCAACCTCGAGATGCAGCCGGGCAAATTTTATGCCTTGGTCGGACCGACGGGTGCGGGCAAGAGTACGCTGTTTTCCTTGATCCAGCGGTTTTACGATGTGGATGCGGGCAGCGTGCAGATCGATGGCATCGATGTGCGGCAGCTGACTCAGACCTCATTGCGAGATCACATCGGTGTGGTCAGTCAGGATACCTTTTTGTTTCACGACACCATTCGGGAGAACATCCGCTACGGTCGCCTGGATGCCACGGAGGCGGAGATCATTGAGGCGGCGCACCGCGCTCACGTGGATGACTTTGTCCAGGAAAAGAAAGACGGCTACGACACCGTGGTGGGAGACGGCGGCGGCAATCTCTCGGGAGGCCAAAAGCAGCGGGTGACGATTGCCCGCGCCATCCTGCGCAACGCCCCGATTTTGTTGCTCGATGAGGCGACTTCGGCGCTGGACACCGAGACGGAACGCATCATTCAAGACGCGATCAACAACCTTTCGGAGGGGAAAACGGTGATCGCCATCGCCCACCGTCTGTCCACCATTTTGGAGGCGGATCAGATCATCGTCATGGAGAATGGGCGGGTGCATAGCGCGGGCACGCACCAGGAGCTGCTGGAGACCTCACCGCTCTATCAGAAGCTCTATCACCTCCAGTTTAAAGACATGGTGGAGCCGGCGGCTGCGGTTTGAGAGAGTTTGAATGGGGGCGACTCGTGCGATGAGGATGCGATTGCTGCTGGAAATGCGTGGCGGGTTGCGTAGTTTCCCCATCATGCTTTCCTCCCGTTGGCTCTTCTGTTGCCTGACTGGCCTCTCGCTCGCTGTTGCGGTTTGGCTGGGGGGGGCTCACGCCCAGGCTCAGGATCCCGATGCGGCTCCGGGGCGGTCGGTGCCCATTCCGGAGGATTTTTTGGCGGACGAACACATTCGGGAAGAATTTGGCGTCAATGACATCACCACGCCTTCCATTCGTCGGGTGTTTGACATGATGGGAGCCCTGGGCACGCTGAGCTACGATCAGCTGAAGCGGGATCTGCCGAGCAAGCCGCCGAGTGATCGCGTCCACGTCGCGCTCGGATTGGGGGCGCTCATTGCCGACGGATTCCTCGTGGTGCAATGTGAGAAAGTGGAGTCGATGGAAGACGTGGGGCGGGCGATGATCCGCTACGCCAAGGCACTGGGTGCGGGCAGCCGGATGAATCGTCACACCCAAAGCCTGTTGGAAAACAGCGTGCAGGGAGATTGGCAGAGCCTGCGCACGGAGCTGGCGAAGACGCAGGCGGACGTGGAGGCGGAGATGGTGCAGTTGCGGGATGCGGAGATCGCTCACCTCATCAGCCTCGGTGGTTGGGTGCGGGGTTTTGAGATCGCCTCCGCAGCGGTGGAGTTGCAGTATTCGGAGGAAAAAAGCCGCCAACTGGCGCGGCGAGACATCGTGGAGTACTACATTTTGTCCCTGGATGGGCTGCACCCGGACCTGCAAGAGACGGAACTCGTCACCAATCTGCGCCGCGATCTCGCGGAGCTGCTGCCTCTGGTGGATGTGCCCGAGGGGAAGGCCCTTTCCCAGGAAGAAGTCAAAACCATTCACGCTCAGGCGAGCAAGCTGGCTCATCTTTTCTAAAACCCGCCACCGCCCATCGGCGGGCTCATTCGATTCATGAAACTCACGGAGGAACAAATTGCCCAAGTCGAACGCTGGGCGGAAGAAGGTGCCAATCTCAACGCCATTCAAAATCGGCTGAAGGAGGAATTTGGAATCAACCTGACCTACCTGGATGCGCGTCTGCTGATGACCGATCTCAACGTCCGCATGCAGGACAAAAAGAAGCAGGAGGAAGCGGAAAAAGCCGCCGCTCCGGCAGATGGTGAGGATCTCGATGCAGAAGTCATCGATGCCGAATACGACGGCGAGCCGCCTCCACGGCCGGTGCTGGATGCGGAGACGGGTGAAGCCGCCGCGTCCACCTTCACCATGGAGGCCGACACCCTGACCCTGCCGGGAGCCCTGATCAGTGGCAGTGCCACCTTCTCCGACGGGGTGCAGGCCAAGTGGATGCTGGACCAAATGGGTCGCCTCTCGCTCAAGGCCGATCAACCCGGCTATCAACCGCCGCCCGCTGACGTACCGCTTTTCCAGCAGCAGTTGGAAAAGATCCTGGTGGAAAAGGGCCTCTACTAGGTGGCATGCAGGTGCCCACCGATTTCCCATTTCACTCCCGAGTCGGGTGATGGAAGGAACGCAGGATAGGCTCTAGGCGAGCCAAGATCCGCTTGATTTCGCCGCGTTGAGCGCGGGCCAGGCTCAGCCCACTGCAAGAACCCGACGTAGGCGACCTTATTTTTGAGTACCTCCCCAACCACCATCATGTCCCAACACACTCCTGCTCCTGCTGAATCCCGCCAAAGCTACCTCGGCATGTGGATCGCCACGCTGCTGCTGATCGTGGCTTTTGTGTTCGGGCTGCTGATGTTTCCGCCACTCTTTTCAGGGCTCGAGGACCTTCCTCCTGCTCCCGATCATCTGCTCTTCTGGGGGCGGTTCCACCCCATCTTGGTTCACCTGCCTGTGGGCATTTTGATTTTTGTCATCGTGCTGGAAATGGGCTGCCTGCGCCCCGCCTTCGAGGCCAAATACGGTCACGCCGCCCTGTTGGCCCTGTGGCTCGGAGCGGCGGGAGCCTGTGGGGCGGTGATCGCGGGCATCTTGCTCTCCCGCGAGGGCGGGTACAGCGGTGCGGGCTTTCAGCTCCACCAGACCATGGCACTCATCGGCACGGTGGGCGTGCTGCTGGGACTGCTGCTGCGGCTGATCGGCATGGCGTCAGAAAATCGGACCCTGGTCGATATTTACCGCGCCGTGCTCATCGTCGCCTTTTCCATCATGGGCATCGGGGCTCACTTTGGGGCGAATATCACCCATGGACGGACCTTTTTGACCGAATTCGCGCCCGAGGGCGTGGCCCAGAAAATCCACAGCATGGAGGTATGGATGGAGAGTTTTGTTGAAGAAAAACCGGAGGAAAAACCTGCGCCAGCCCCGCAGCCGACTCCGGCCCCAACACCCAACCCCTTACAACCCCCCCCCCCCCCCCCCCCCACACCCACCCCCCCCCCCCCCCCCCCCCAAACCCCCCCCGCCGGGGCCCCCCCCCCCCCCCCCCCCCCGCACCGCGCCGGGGCGGCCCGCCGGCCCCCCCCCCCCCCCCCACCCACACCCCCCCCCAACCCAACCCCCCCCA
>JAGRPD010000238.1 GCA_020439875.1 Verrucomicrobiales bacterium | reverse complement strand
CTCGGCTGCGCCACCGGCCACCCGAGCTTTGTGATGAGCAACAGCTTCACCAACCAATGTTTGGCGCAGATTGAACTGTGGGAGACCAAAGACAGTCGCAAGATCGGTGTCACCGTCCTCCCCAAACATCTCGATGAAGAAGTCGCCCGCCTCCACCTCGGCAAAATTGGAGTCAAACTCACCGTGTTGACCCAAGATCAGGCAGACTACATCGGCGTCCCCGTGGACGGCCCTTACAAGCCGGAACACTACCGGTATTGATCCGTTTCATCCCGAAACCTCAAGACCCGCACACACCCCGAGGGCGGCCGGACATTCCGGTCGCCCTTTTTTTGAGCCTGCCAGTTTCGAAAAACTGGCGCAGGCGTCAGCCCCCAACAGGCTGAAGCGTGAAAAGGTACTCTTTTGGCATGCTCCGAGTCGATCGTCCCTCTCCTGTTAGCTTGCCAAAACGCTCCATCTTTGAGTAATCTCCGTCTCGTGATTCATCGAACCTCCTTTTGGAAACATCGTATCGCCTCGATGGGTGCTTTGCTGTTGTCTTTCAGTCTCGCCGGAGCCTACGTCCTGTGGAGCCAGCGAGCGGCCAATCCACCTCCAGCCAAGCCTCAACCCTCGACAGATGGCTACACCATCGATCTGAATCAGGACATTTCGAACTCCGCTTTTGAAGAGTTCGTGTCAATCCAAGGCACCTCCGCCGATGGTCAACCTCGCACCATCATCCTCAGCACCAAAAACATTTCTCAACCGGTTTTTTCAACGCGAAAGAACCGAACTTCGACGGACGCTTCCTCAGATCAGGACGATGCGGAGAACGATGGAAAGCGATTGATGCCTGGCAGCAAAGCGCTTTCCACGCCCATCCTGGAAGGCATCTTTCGAGACCTCGAAAACAGTGCCGGACTCGGATCTGTTCCATCCTCTGGCCCCGCTCTGAATTCCACCACTGACACGCTGAAGAGTGACACGCCTCATCCCAGCCCGGTCATGTCCTCCAGCAAGAGTGGCCCCGTTTTTCAAAGCTCATTGCCGCTCAAGCCATGAGCGATTGGTGGCAACTTCCGCTCGCCGTTGGAGCCAGCCTCCTCTTTCTCGCCGTCGTCTTCATTCCCCTGGAGCGGTGTTTCTCCGCGCGCAAACAACGCGTGTTCCGTCCCGGCTGGTGGACCGATTTGTTTTTCCTCCTCGGTCAATACTTGGTTTGGAGTGGACTGGTCCTTACAGCCTTGCACGCCTTTCAGACGCAGCTCCACGCCCTTGTTCCCGCCGCCTTTCGCGAAAACATCGCGGCTCAACCCTGGTGGCTCCAGGCACTCGGCATGGTTGCTCTCAGTGATTTCCTGATCTACTGGGGCCACCGTTTGCAGCACCGTTGGTCTTTCCTTTGGCGCTTCCATTCCATCCATCACAGCGCCGAGCATTTGGACTGGTTGGCGGCTCATCGCGAGCATCCCTTGGACACCATCTACACCATGGGCATCATCAATTTACCCGCCTTCATCCTCGGCTTTCCCTTGGAGACTCTCGCCGGCTTCCTCGCCTTCCGCGGCTTGTGGGCCATTTACATTCACTCCAACGTTCGCCTCTCCCATCGCTGGGTTCGTTGGCTCATCGGTGCCCCTGAGTTGCATCACTGGCATCATGACCGCGCCCGCGATGCAGGAAACTACGCCAACCTCTCTCCGATGATGGATCGGATCTTCGGAACCTATCGCTGCCCCGACCACGAACCGGAAGCCTTTGGCATCCCTGAGAAAATCTCTCCTTCGTATCTCGGTCAACTCCTGCATCCCTTTCGCCGCCGACCGAAGAACGATCGGTGATGGGGAAGCAACGGTAAGGTGCCCTCAATTCGCATTTGGATTGCGCTGGGTTTGCACGTCGGGTTTTTCCTGCGGTGCCCAGCGCGCGGCCTCGGGCAGGTGATGGAGGGCGAAGCTGGTGAGGAAGGGGTAATTGCACACGCAGCCGTGGGCATAGTTCGGCGCGTTGAGCAGGCCGGCGGCGGGGATCATGCTGTTGGTGCAGCCGGGGCGCGTGCTGCTGAGATAGGTGCGCTGGTTCGTTTCCAAATCGAGATAACAGGCCAGCGCGCTGCGAAACGTCACCAGCGCGTCATTGCCGACGAAGCGGTTGCAACCGGTGCCGCGCCCGCCCACGGCCCCGGGTCCGGCGGGTTTTCCCGTGGTGATGTCCAGCACCACGCCGTCGTCGCAAATCACGTACTCGCTGGTGATCGTGGGCGGCTCAAAAGTGACGAGATCACTCAGGCTGCCGCCCGCGTCGTAGTGCCAGAGCCGGCTGCCGCTTTGCGCGTCGAAGGCTTGAAACTGGTGCCGGTCCACGATGGTGAGCAGCACCTGGTGCGCGGCGTTGTAATGCACCGTGGGCTTGAGCGGATTGTCCTGAAAGATGCCCGCCCACGAAGGCTTGCCCGCGCTGCGTTCGCTTTGCTCGGGCCGACCAGGCGCGCTGAGCGGCGCATTCCAATACGGCTCGCCCGTGGCGG
>JAGRPD010000237.1 GCA_020439875.1 Verrucomicrobiales bacterium | reverse complement strand
GTGTCGCCGAGATGCCATTTCCCAAACATGCCGGTGCGATAGCCTGACCCGGCAAACACCTGCGCCATGGTTGTTTCACGGGGATCGAGCAACTGCCGCCCTTCGGTCACGGCCCAGGCACCGACGCGGGTGCAGTAGCGGCCGGTCATCAGGGCGGCGCGACTCGGAGTGCACACCGGATCGACGTGGTAATCGTCCAGACGCACGCTTTCGGCGTGGAGCCTGTCGAGGTTTGGCGTCTTCAGCCAGGGATTGCCATGACAGGCCATGTCGCCGTAACCCTGGTCATCGGTCACGATGAGGATGACGTTGGGTTGAGAGTTAAATGCAGCCGAGTCGGCGGCTATCAAACCCCCAACCGTGAACACCGATGGGAGTGCGGCGATGAGGCCGAGGAGATGGGAGGTCATCACTTCAGATGCGCAGAATTCGCCACAAGTTATCCACACACCTCCATGGATTCCCTTTCTGGCGAAGGTCAGCGGCTTCCTGGGTTCTCGAACCAAACGATGTTCTTGCTGGAGTGGCCTGCGATGAGGACGTCCAGATCGCCATCGCCATCCATGTCGGTGAGGCGCGTGTCGTAACTGCCCTGGTCGATGCCGATGACGTGCTTGGTGAAGCCGCCATTCCCGTTGTTTTGATACCATGCGGCGACGCCATCGGCTTCCTTGCCACAGGTGACAGCATCCGTGTCCCCATCGCCATCGATGTCGCCGAGATCGAGGCTGTGCGGAAACTGAATGTCGGGATCGATCTCGACCTTCTCAAAAGCAGGGCCGCGAAACAGCAGCACGCCCTGGCCGTGGCCGCGGGTGGCAAAGTAGTCCATGTGGCCGTCACCATCGAAATCGGCGGGCATGAGATTGGAGGCTCCGACTTCGTTCTCGGCGAGCAGATGTTTTGTCCAGGGAACGGTGGCATCCTTGGGCTGCTCCCACCACGCGAACCATTGCCCGTTCTCAAATCCGTCGGTGCCTTTGGCGGCGCAGGCAATGTCAGGCCGACCATCGCCATTGACGTCGCCAAAGCCCATGTAATGGGAGCCACCGGGCGCATCTTTGTCGGCAAACACATGGCGCGTCCAATTCGGTGCGGCGTGCGGATCGCCGGGAACTTCGAGCCAGGTGATGGAATTCGGAAAGGGCGTGGCCTTTTCATCGCGACCGGAGTTGGCGATGAGGTCGAGTTTGCCGTCGCGGTTCACATCGCCGGGAAGGACGCAGTGGGTGCCGGCGATTTCATCATCAATGGTGCGAAAGGTCCACGGCTGGCCGTTGAACGGATCGTCCGGACACTCGAGCCAAAACACCGTTTGGTTGGAGCCGATGAAGTCCTGATCACCATCGCCATCCGCATCCATCAGGCAGCTGTGAATGCAGGCGGGGCCGGGCTTGCGATGCGAGTCGGCCGCGGAGAAACGGTGAACGGTGTGCGGCGTCCAGTCGGGTCCCTGGTAAACCACCACGCGGCCTTCAAGCGACGAGATGACATCGACATGGCCATCTTGATTGAAGTCACTGGCGGACACGCCATTGATGCCGCCACGGGCCGGTTCCTGGATGATGTGCTTGGCCCAGTCCGCCTGGGCAGGGACGTTTGAAGTCGCGCCGAGAAAAGCGCCGAGAAAGAGAGTGGACGTGCAGAGGCTTCGCATGACGGCAGTTTGACAGCGAGGCGCTTGACGCCGCAAGCCAGGAATCAACCCAACTCGCGGCGCTGTGTTTTGCGAGCAGGACTCAGAAACAGGGGCAGGTGAGTCACAACGAACTGCGGGTTTGTATTTGCACGGAGGTAATCGTGGCGCCGGGCTGCGCGGCGATGGACACGGTGTTGCTTTCCTGCATGGAGGCGGCGGGCAGGGCCGCATCGAGTGGCGCAAAGAACTCGCTGAACTCCGACGCATCGCCGAGATCCACGGCGATGGGCTCACCGTTCATCGCCACCGTCAGAGGTTCGTTCAGTCCGCCGTTGCGGTGCAGCCCGATGATGAGTTTGGCGGACTGCACCGTTTGGGGTTCGTCGATTTGGACTTCGAATGTCTGCGGTTCACCGTCACTCGCCACGGCAGTCTCGTGGGCGAACCAACGATCCAGCCGAAGGGACGCAGATGGTGTGAGTGGCCTCTCCAGCGCCAGCCGGACGACGGTGGTTTCATTCACATCGACGGGAATTGCAGCGGCGTCGATTTCATGCTCGGGCTCGAACACGACCTCGCCCCGGTGATAGTTGAGCCGGGTCTGGGAGACGCCAGTCGCACCGGCCTCTTCGACCACGCCGGAGAGATCGACCGCGATTTGGCGGCCGCCCATATTGGTGATGGCGAGTGAAATTCGCCCGCCATCGTGCACGGCGACGACGTCCAGCCAATCACGATCGAAATCGACCGGCAGGCGGTGACCGTCGAAGTTGCGCCACAGTTCGAAGTAGTTGGCGATGGTGGTGGGTTCGAAATCACCGATGGCCGTGGGTTTCTGAATCCCAGGCTTTGGTGAGAAGGCGGCGTCGCCGCTGTTGGGGTTCCACGACATCTGCAGGAAGATGAAGGGCACGAAGGCGGCGATTTGGTCGGGCCGCTGCATCGATTTGGTGAGGTAGGCGTTCCAAGCCAGCAGCCGCAGCCAATTGTCGGAAGGCTGTCGGCCATTCTGCAGGGAGCCGCATTCGGTGATCAGAATCGGCAGGACGTTGTCCGCCTTGTGCATGTGCGCGCGCAGCATGTCGAGGATGGCTTCGTAGCGGCCAAGGAGGTAGCTGGAGTAGCCCTGGCCGCGGCGCTCGTGGGCGCCGAGCATGCCCGCGTTTTCGTAGAAGTGATGCGAGAAAAAGTCGAGATGCCCGCGGGTCTCGGTGATGAAGCGCGCCTGATTTCGGAACAGGCCAAAGTCCTGAACCTGGACCTGCATGTAGGCGGAGCAGGGGCCGCCGACTTTCACTCCGGGTGTGCGGGCGTGGATTGCATCCGCCATGCGATTGTGAAAATCCGCCAGCAGCCCCCAGCCGTCGATGCGCTGTTTCTCCTTCCAGTGATGCGCCCATTCCGACTGCACGCTGCTTTCGTTTTTCACCTCCCACCAGGTCGCGGTGTAGCCGGCATCCTGGATCTGGTCGGCAACATAGGCGGCGGCGAGTTCGGCGGCATCGTCAAAGTGCTCGGGGCGCGGCGTGCCGCGGCCCACCAGCGGAACGGACATGAACTCGGGCCAGTCATTGAAACACATCGCATAGGGCGTCTCGCGGAACCGCTGGGTGGCTTCGCGCAGCCGCTTGCCGGAGTCCGAGGTCTCAAAGTAGGAGAGATCGGCGGCGCCGGGTTTGTCGGCACGCTCCTTGAGGGGTTCAGCGCCGCCCCATCCGTGGGTCAGCGCGGGGTCGAATTTGAACATGCCGCGCCCGGGGTAGAAGTTTTGTTCAGCGGCCCACTGCTCGAAAGAAGAGTCCACGGTGCCGGGCGTCTCGTGAATGCGGAACCAGCGCTGCCGTTGCAATTCGGTGGTGCCGTCCACTTCCAGCTCATGCTTCGTGTCGATTTGGATTGTGACGTTCTCGCGCGGGAACTCGGAACCGAGATCGCGATAAGGAATGCTGTCGAACTCAGTCGGAATCGGCGCCTGGGCGAAAAAGATGACATCGTCGATTCGGCAGACCGCTTCCTTGTCCTTCATCAGAAAGCGGATCGACATCGTCCCTGCCGGTTCGTCGGTGATTGGCAGAGAAGGCATCTGGATGCGATAGAAATCCGCGACCTGACTACTGCGCGGCGGTGATTGGTTGGGGGAAAACGGCAGCACCCGCACCTCTGCCACGCGGTCCAAGTCGGCTCCGTGAAAACCAAAGTGGCGGAACAAGCCCGCGACACGTTCCGCGCCTGCGGGCAACGCCACTTCATCGCCATCCCGGATCTCGCGAGTCTCCTTGAGCACGGTGACCTGTTTGAGGCCGCCCTCGCGTCCCGGGCCGGTGAAGACGGCGTCGCGATCAGGCAAAAACGTTTCGAAGAGGTAGTCGTGAATTGCTTTCTGTTCCTGCCCTTCACGGCTCAGCTCCTGTGCAGAGAGAGCGGATGACAAAAGGACGACAGCGAGACAAAGAATCGGTTTCATTTCGAAGCAGGGTGCGTTGGGACCGGTTGAGATCAGGGAGTCGCTTCGATTATCAAAATCCGAAACCCGTCACCATCGGGTTTGGTGAAGCTCTGCCATTGGATGGCCGGTTTTTTCAATAGCGCATCATAGACGCCGGTGAAGGGGTCGAACCAAGTCGCGGTCAGGGTTTTCCCCGGGAACGCATTCGGCTGCAGTCCGATTGAATCGTTTTCCTTGGGCACATAGAACAGGCCGAGGCTCTTGCCATCGTGCAGCAGGAAGCCGCTGCCGCTCTTCTTGTCGCCGGGCTTCAGGCTTTCAATATGGTAGCGCTCCACGAATTCCCTCATATGGCGGTAGTATTCCAGCTTGGGCCGCTGCTCCGGGGGGAGAGATTTGATGTCCGGAATGACAGCGTTCCAAGCCGCACCCTGCCAGTAGTGCGTCGGATACGTTCCGGCGAATACGCATTGCCACGCGCGCTCCAAACAGACTTCGGAGCTGGAGTAGTTGCCCTCGAAAACGACATAGGGCGACCGCTCGTAACCGCCGTGCTCGATGTTGAGCACCGGCTTGCCTTCAAACTCGGACCGCACCTTCAGCATGACGCGGTGGAGTTCGGAACTCCAGAGCTGCACGGAAATGAAGTCCACTTGCTGGGGGGATTTCCGGCAGTAGCCGTAGTCATGCACCGTCACGAGGCGGTGGTGCAGGTCCAGTTTCCGTAGGCGCTCGATGCGGCGCGTGATGTAGCTGGCGTCATTGTGCCCATAGCCCAGCACCTCCTTGGAAATATCCCAGACCAGGTTGGGGAAGCCTTGATAGCGTTTGACCACGTAGTCGAAGTAGCGGTTGTCCTCGGGCGAGTCTGCCTCCGGCCAGCTCACCTTCTTGTTCCACACGTAGATCATCAGGTGGGCGGCGATGCCCTCGTCGTTCAGATGCTCGATCACCCGGTCCAGCCGCTGAAAATACCCGATGTTCAGCCGGGAGTGATCCGGTGCGCTATTGGTGCCGCCGAAGGGAAAAACGCGGGGGCTTCCGTACTCGTGTTCCGGTTCGAGACCCTCATCCTTCTTCCAGGTCACATCGTCAGCGAAGACATTCATGATGACTTGGTTGAATCCGTTCTCTGCCATCGACGCCACGCACTGGCGGGTCTTGGGAATGTCATCGGAATTCTCTGCGTCGAGAGCGAACAGCCAATCGACCTCGTAGCAGATCGGGTAGTATGGGTCACCGTTGTCGTAGCGGAAGTTGCGCGGGGCCTCCGGATCGATGCGAATGCCGCCCTTGCGACCAGGCTTCGGCGCATCGATGACGAGTTCGCCCGTCAGGCCGTTCAGTTCATCCACAGAGGAGGTGGTGCGATAGGTCCACTCGCCTTCAGCGGGTGCGGTGAATCTCAAGAGGCACGTCTTGTCGCCATCATAAAACCCCGCTGCGCGCACGACTTCGCTGCCAGCGCCGGAGGTCAGCTCTGCCGTGAGGGAGAGGTCCTCGGGATGGTCAGGCAGGTTCGCCACTGGGAAGCGAATGTCGATCACCTCCCATTGGTTCGCTTGCTTCGGATTTGCCGCATGCTCGAACGCCTGGATTGCTTTGGCGGTGGGCGCGATTACTGGCAGGCACAGGATCGCGAGAAGGACGGGGAAGGCGGGGCGTTTCATCAGGGCGGCCCTTCAAATGCCGGGCCTTCGAGAAAGTTAGCACGCTTTTTCGCGTCACAGTTTGGACTCCATGTGGCAACCGAAACTCAGCGTGAACTACCGGTTGCCCAGTCGTGCCGACAGTTCGCTGGCGACCTGCTGATTTGATTCCACCACGTTGACGGTCTCTTCAGGATCCGCGTCGTGGTCGTAAAGTTCGCGGGTGCCGTCGCTCCACTCGGTGTACCGCCAGCGGTCGGTGCGGATGCTGTCGCCACGCTGACCTGCGCCGCGCGTGACGATGGTGAAGGCGGCGTCCTTTCCCGGACTCTGCGGGTCTTTCAATTGCGGCCAAAGCGAGGTGCCCGCCAGACCGTGCGGCGGATCAATCCCACAAAGCTCGGTGACGGTGGGGAAGAGATCGATGAACTCGACGAGCCCCCGCGCATGGCCCGTGCCGACACCGGGTCCCGACACGATGAGCGGCGCGCGGCAACTGCGGTCGAACAGCGTGTTTTTGTTCCACCACTCGCGCTCGCCGAGGTGGTAGCCGTGATCGCCGAGAAGGATGACGAGAGTCCGCTCACGCAACCCCAGCCGGTCCAGCGCCTCCAGCACCCGGCCCACCTGCGCGTCCATGAAACTGGTGCAGGCGTAGTAGGCGCGGAGGAACTCCATGCGCTCCGTGTCGGTGAAAGCGCGGAACGTCTCGCCAAACGCGCCGAAGCCCACCGCCAGCGGGGGCGCGGGCGTTTGGTTGGCCGGATCGCGATGCAGCTTCAGCGAGTCCTCGGGATACAGATCAAAGTACTTCGCCGGAGCGAGGAACGGGTCGTGCGGCTTCATGAACCCGCAGCCGATCATCCAAGGTTGGTCGCCGAGTTCCTCCATCTTCGCGATCACCGCACTGGCGATTTGGCCGTCGGGTTGATCGTCATCGCCGCCGTCCATCGCTCCCCAGTGGCACCACTTGAGTTTGCCGTTGGTTAGGTCGCGCCCGGCGAGCTTGCGTTTGCCGGTGTCGGTTGCCTCAAAGGCCTGCGCGCTGTGCCAGGATCTCGGCAGGTCCATCCATTGGTTCTTCAGCTCCGCATTGCGACCACCGCCGAGGTGGAAGATTTTTCCAAACGCCGCCGAGTGCCAGCCCGATTTTTTTAACGACTGCGGCAGGGTCATCACGTTCGGACGTTTGGAGCGCAGCATCGTGGTGTTGTCGGTCACATGGGTCTGGTCGGGGCGCAGTCCCGTGAGAAAGGAGGATCGGCTGGGATTGCAAACCGGATACTGGACGTAGGCCCGGTCGAAGACGACACCGCGCGCTGCCAAGGCGTCAATGTTTGGCGTCTTGACCGCCGTGTTGCCGTAACACCCCAGCGTGTCGCGCAAATCATCCACCGCGATGAGGAGAATGTTGGGCTTGGTGGCGGCCGGGATACAGAGGGGGAAAGCAACGATGCCAAGAACTACCAGGATGGGATGGAGGATGCGCATGAAGGAAAGGATCTAAAGAGTCAGTGCCTGGAGTGTCGAGTTGGGGCGGCCCGGATGTCAGTAGGCCTTGAAGTCATCTTCCGTCAATTCCTTGACCCGGTCCTTGAATTTTTCCGGGACCTCCACCAGATCGTTTCCCGTGAGGATGCCGTGTTTGACCAAGAACCGGTCCTGCATTTTCAGTGACCAGTAGAAGTAGCGGTTGGCCGGGCTGCGCCCGTTGCAGAAGCCGTGGCTTCCGCCGAAAGCCACGTAGTACTCGGAGTCGTTCCCCGCCGCTTTCAGGTCTTTGTGGTAGCCTTCCAAACTCTCCACGCTGATCCCCGGATCCTGATCTCCCAGAAAAATGATGCAGGGAGGCAGGCCTGGCCCGACGAAGTGGGGAGGAGATAGACCAGGTTCACACTTGAACCATGGATTGAACAGGATCAGGGCGTTGGCTGTGGTGGCGATGTCTTCCGCATACACGCCATCGTTGGTTTCGGGCGAGTGAATCAGGGATGTCGCAGCGGCCAACTGACCGCCCGCCGAAGCCCCTGCGACGACGAATCGATCCGGGTCCAGCTTCAGCGCGGTGGCGTTTATTCTCAGGTGGCGGATGGCCGACTTCGCGTCTTTGACGCATTCGAGCGGCACTTCGACGTTGTCCTTTTTCTTCAACCGATACTCTGGAGCCACACTCACCATGCCGCGCTTCGACCAGTAGCTGCATTCCGCGTAATGGGTCGTCGGACTGCCGCCACCCCAACCGCCGCCGTGGAAGATGACATAGACGGGAAAACGCTCTGCGTCGGGCTTTGTGTCCCGATAGCCTTCCGGGAAAAACACATGGAGGCGCAGCGTGCGGCTTTCTGTCGTCTTGTAGTCCCAGAAGGCGTCAGGCTCTCGCGTCTGCCCACAGGCAATCGAGGTCACAAAGAGTGAAAGCAGCAGGGGACTCCACCAACCCCTGGCGCTGGGGTTGCGCCTGCCGTGCATCAAATTGGTGTGGCGGTTCATTTCGGTGCACCTGCTTTCTGAATGAATGCCATTCAAGGAGCCTTCGGTTTCTGTTTGGAATCACCCTCCGGGATCGTCGCTGTTGAGTAGCCGATCCGGCGGGGATTCTCACCGACGCTGGAATACAAATAGACGGTGTCGCCTTCACGGTAGAATTCGCCACCCCGGAACCGGTTGTCGATGGGGGAGTCCGGCACTGGATCAATCAATAGATGGCGCGCGCCCTGATCCGCCACGGGGTTGAGCTGGGCATCAAGTTCCACATACTTGACGTTGCCACCGCGCATGCCGGTGTGGTCTTGATAGACGACAAAGTTTCGCCCCTGCCAGCGGAATAACGAGGGGCCGTAGATGTCGTTTCCTTCTCCCTCGACCGGCTCAATGAGCGGCGTTGTTTCCTGGGTCCATTGGTTGCCGTCTTTCGAATGGGCCAGCCAAACGCAACGAATGCCGCGCGCCTCGATGAAACCGGAGTAAAGCATGATGTAACGGTTGCCATAACGCTCCAACGGGAACTCATAGGCGCGGGTGTAGGTGGCATTGCGGGTGCCAATATTCTTGGCAGTGATGCTGACGCTGTGATGCTCGAAGTGGATGCCGTCAGTGCTGGTCCACATCTCGGTTTGGGAGTTTTTGCTGTGGCCCCAAAGGTGGAACCGGCCTGTGGCATCGATCCAGCGGACATCGGGAATGGCCGTGGCTTCGACGAGCGGATTGCCCGCATACTCGGTCCATGGCCCTTCGATGTTGTCGGAATAGGCCAGACCGATTCCGGCATGTTTGTGCGGTGAGTAATAGAGGTAGTACTTGCCCAGCGGATTCGGGATGTGTCCCTCCGTCTTGATGATGGAGGAGCGCTCCAGCTCTCCGGTCGGAGCAAACTTGAGGTTCTTTCCTTCCAATGCCACGGCCTGAAAAGTGAACTCCGGCAGCGGGCCGTCACTCCACGCCGAGGAGCTGATCCCAAGGACGGCAAAAACGACGAGCCAATGCGGGCGGATGGATTTCATGGTGGGGAGTGTGGAAAAGGCCGTCACTTTTCAGCCTCAGTGTAGCGCTTCCAATGGTCTTCGATCTCTTCCACGTCCATGCCCCTCGAAGTCACCAGGTAGCGATAACGGGAGACATAGGGTTTGCCGGGTTCGATCGCGAACGGGCCTTCGACCATGGGGGCAAAGCAGAAGTAGGGTTTGTTGGGATGAATCCTCACCGGTTGCGGCGCACGAAAGTTTTTTGGGCTGCAAAAGACGGCGGCAGTCGCGTCTTGTCCGTCGATCTTGCCGGAGAAGGCGACCCAATCGGGCCGGGTGTGATTGCCCTCCCAGCGGTCTTTGCCCTCACTGGTCAAAAACCGCACGTCGCCCGGGTTGATGCTGTGGTCGTCCTTTTCCTTGAGCCACTGGTAGTTTCCCCGGAACGCCATGCCGCCGTAGTCATACTCGGGCAAATGCAGCGGCTTCGATGTGGCGCATTGCTGCACGCTCTCGATATCAAAGAGGAAGCAGTTGTCCGGAGTTTGGTGGACGGTGACGGTCCAGATTTCATGAAGCACATCGACGCGCTCGTCTTCCGCTCCGACGGTGAAGGCGTGCTTGACGCTGAACGCGACCTGTTCCTCCTCGCGTTTCAGGCCGACCACCTCGCGGAATTCAATTTGGCCGAGGTCCTTCGCCTGGTTCCAGAAATCCACTTTCTTGCCGTCAAAGACCGCCTTCGTCCACGCCAGGAACAGCGCGTGCTGATGGGCATGGTCCGCGGGGAAATCGCCGGTGATCTCCTGTCCGGCGGGTGTGAAAACCGGATGAATGTAACCGCTGCGACGAAAGTGAGGCTCGATGCCTTCCGGCAGGGGTCGCTCCGTCTTCACATATTCCAGCACCGGCTTGCCGCGCAGAGTGACGCGAATTAGATCCGCCGTTTCGGTGAGTTCCAGGTCTGCGCTGAATGCGGGTTGGAGGCCAAGGAAAAGCGTGCAAGCGCACAGGAGGGCGAGATGAAGTTTCTCTGGCATGCCCGTCAATCAAGCGATGCCGGGCGTGGACGCAAGTCGAGGCGCACCTCTGCCGCGAGGGTGGCCTGCTCTTCCGGGGGGATGGTGGCGAGCAGATGCTCGATCACATCCTCCTGGCGATTGTGGCCAAAGGCCATTCGATAGACCGTGAGAGCGCGGCGCAGTTCGGGTAGGCGGAAAGACTCGCGACTGAAGGGAAACAGGGGCACGCAGCGCTCGATTTTGTGGGGTCCGCCATACACCCAGTAGGGCACGAGGTCGTCGGAGTCTGCGGGACGGTGGTCGAGTGCGGTCTGAAACAGCTTTTCCCAAAGGTCGCCGTTGGCAGGCATGTCGATGTTTTGGAATTGATCGGCCACGTTGCGGCGCAGGGCGTGGTTTTTGTAGCGGTTTACGCGGCCTTCGCGTTGCTCGAGATCGACCGGATTGGAGGGCAGGTTCCAATGCACCACCCGGTGGCAGTAGCGGTGAAAATCCAGACCCTCCTGGCCGACGGAAGTGGTGACGAGGACCATGGGCCAAAAGGGGGAGTTGAACGCGCTGCGCACCCGTTCGCGCCGCCGGTCTTCAGACTCGGCCACCGCCTCACCCTGATCTGAGCCGAAGCGCATGGCGAAGCGCAGCCGCAGCGCGGTGCCGATGGATTGGCGACCCGTGCCTTCGTCGCCCGCATTGACCTGCACTCGGCGGCCGTTGGGTGGCACGGTGATTTCATCGACGCGGAGAGGCGCGGCGCGCAGTTGCAGCGCATCGCAGATTTCCCGCGAGATTACCGCTGATTTTGAGAAGGCATCCTGAGCTTCATGGGGCGCTTCGGCCAACAGGTGGGCGTATTCTTCCAACACGGCGGGCAGGCAGCCGTCACGGCAGTAGTCGAGCGTCTGCCGCCAGTAGGGTTGGTCGGAGTCTTGCGACCGCAGCAGGGTGGTGACTTCGGGCAGATTGAAGAGAGAAAGAAAGGCGTGCCCAATTTGTCCGGCGGCGAGTCTGGATTCCAGCGGCGCCTCACGGGGACAGGTCTTTCGCAGCGCGCGCCACATGGAGGTGGCGGGAGCGGCGAGAGCGGCCAGCGCGAGCAGGTCGAACAAATCGGCGGGAACCCGGCCCAGTTCGCCAGGATTCTCCAACAGCATGCGCGCGGCTGAAACGTGGTGTTCCCAAGCAAGGTGTGTGGGCTCGTCATCCTCGTCCTCGGAGTCGGTGCCACCGTGCCAGAGTGTGGCGAGATCCTCCTGCCGCCACCATTCGCGGGAGTCGACGGGGTGGTGGTGCTGGTCCAGCCACAGGGGTGCAAACCAATACCAGCGCTCATCTTCAGGGCCATGCGTTGGGCGATGATGCAGGACCTTCGTCAATGCGGTGCGCAATGCTTCAGCGACCGCTGCGGATTGCTCCGAAAAGGTGCGTCCGGCCTGAGTGACGGGATCGAAACGACGGGCGAAAAAATGACAGGGATAGACCAGCAGCATCAGCGGCAAGCCACCGAGTCGGCCCGCCGATTTGCGAAACAACAGCAGAGGCTTGCGCTTTTTACGGGATTCCACGGTGTTTTCTCGGGGAGGCCGCGGCCCCATCATGCGGCGTTCGGCTTCGTAGGAAAGCCATCCGGCGACGGACCGTGGCGCGACGTGCCACGAGCTGAAGACGAGGCTTTTTGTGGTGCAGCGGGCCTGTGCAAACGGACCGGACAGCGGCCAGGATGGCAGGCTGGGTGGCAGCCAGAGACAGCGCCAAGCATCGCCGTCGAGCGTTTCATGCGCGAGGGCGCGCAGCTTTGCATTGGCCGCCGGAATGGGTTTCCACCGGCGAATCGCCTCCACATCGAGAAAGGCGTGAGGGTGGTCAGTCACCAGTTGTTTCATGGCCTTTCGATCTCCACCGGCGCAGGCATCGAGAAATTTTTGCTTCAACTGGTAGCGGCGAACCATGAAGTTCAGCGCGTAGGGCGCGGACTTCCAAAACTCCACCGCATCGCCATGGCCGACCTGGGCGGCAGCCTTTTGCAGGCCGATCCAGCCCTGAACGTCCACGGCCTCCATCGCGGCGTCACTGAGAATGCGTTCGCTCACGGTGTCGCGATGCGTTTCCGCAGCGGTGATGCGCTCGGTGCGGGCCATCACTTGCCGAAGGGCTGCGGCCAGCTCGTCGCGCGCGGCGGCGAGTGGCGCGCGGTCGGAGCCGGGTGAAAGAGTCGCTTGCCGGTAGGCTCGGAGTCGCTCCATCCAGGCCTCATCCGGATTGAGAAAATGGAGCGTGCGCAGCAGGTCGGAGAAGTGATCGTCCGCCGTGTCGCCATGCAGACTGAGCATTTTGTAAGGGGTGGCGGAGAGCAGCAGAGTGCGCGCGGATTCTTCGCCCGTGCGCATGTAGTCGAACAACTGCCGCGCCAGCTCGGCGGCATCGTTTTTGGCGTCGAGCAGATCTCGGAAGCGTTGAAACTCGTCGAGGATGACCAGATCGGGCTCCAGGGTGTCGAGGCAAAACCGCGCCAATTCGCGCCGCATGCCGGCCAGCCATTCACCGCGGGTCTGGAGGATCTCCGCCTCCGGCCTGCTGTTGCTGCGGGGAAAGGCCTCGCACAGTTCTTCAAACGTGCGCCGCCAAGTCAGGCCGGCGGGGCTGCGCAGGTGGTTAACAAAGCAGTCGGCAATGACGCGGTCCACGCGGTAGGGATCATGCCGGTTCAACTGCCGCTGAAAGCTCTCCAGTTTGGACCATTCCCGCAGCACGTTTTTGGGCGCGGCGCGTTCGCCGAAGTTCCAGGCTTCGCGCAGCAACCAGTAGAGCAGGACCCGCTCCTCGGCGCGTCCGCCACCGCTGGTCTGTTCAAACGAGGTGCTCGGGGTGAGGGCGATGAAATTCACCCGGCGTTGCGCCAATGAGCCGGTGTGCAGGGGCAGCAGGGTGAGGCGAGTGGCTAGGTTTTGCTCGACCGGGCAGCCGGGGATGGCGAGGCGCGCCAGGTTTTGGCGGGCGATGGCGGCATTCGAGCAGATGTAGATCACATCGATGCGCTTCACCTTGTCCCATAGGTGGTCGATGGCGCGGGCGATGACACCGCGCGCCACCAGTGTCTTGCCGAGGCCGACTTCATCCG
>JAGRPD010000236.1 GCA_020439875.1 Verrucomicrobiales bacterium | reverse complement strand
CAATCGTGGATTGACTGAGGCAGATCGCGCGAGAAACCCAAAATTTCGTAAATCTTGACCGGTTGAGTTCGGCCTTTGACCACAATTTGATCCAAAAAGCGAAAGGCAAGGTCCCCTCCGTCCGCAGTAGCCTGCTGGTGGGTGGATTCGGTGATCATGATGTGGACCCCGTAGGATTTGGCACCGCTCTCGCAGCGGGCCGCCAGATTCACGGAGTCTCCCATCATTGTGTAATTGAATCGTTTTGAAGAACCCATGTTGCCCACCACGGCATCCCCGGAGTTCATCCCGATCCGCGTCTGCATTTGCGTCACGACCTCTGGCCACACGCCGTCCTGACACCATTTTTCTCTCAGCTCCGCCAGTCTGAGCTGCATCTCCACCGCCGACCTGCAAGCCCGATAAGCGTGATCTGGCCTCACCACCGGAACGCCAAACATCGCCACAATTGCGTCACCGATGTATTTGTCCAGCGTCCCATCGTGATGAATGATGGTGTCTGTCAAGGGCCCGAGATATTCGTTGAGAAGTTGCACCAATTGCGGAGCAGAGAGAACCTCCGAGAACGTCGAAAAACTGGCAATGTCACTGAACAACGCCGTGATTTCTCGGACTTCCCCACCCAACTGCGGCGGATGGGGAGCCGCCACCATTTCGTTCACCACCTCGGGCGAAACGTAAGTACCAAACATGCTTTTGATGCGGCTCTTCGCACGGCTCTCCCGCAACAAGCGTTCGGCCACCGAGACCGAGTGAATGCCAATGAAGCCAGCCACCGGCATGAACAAAGGGAAAAGCAAACTGGAAACTTGAAACTGCCAAAACGCCAACGCCACGTAGCCCGCTGCCAAGGCCAAAGGCAGTATGATGGCAGCCATCACCGCCGCATGGCGAAGCAACAGCAGAGATCCCGCCGCAACAAAAAACCACAGCCAAAGAACGGTGCCCCGAGGCACCTCCTGGAGGTAGTCTTCACGCAACAGACTGTTCACCGCCGTGGCCTGCACCAGCACCAGAGCTGTCGATGACGACATCGGCGTGGGCCCCAGATCCGTCAAACCAGCAGCGGTTTGCCCAATCATGAGAATCTGCCCTTTGAGAGGAGGAAATTCCTGTGGCCACGGCACCTCAGGCAGTTGCCGAAGCTGATTGAGCAACCGCAAGTAGCCCACCTGGACAAATCGATCCAGCGACCGGAAGTTCAAGCGCAGCTCCCCGCGCTCGTTGATCGGAATCGAGCGGAGAAGCATCCCCTGCGAGTCAAAAAAACGGATCGCACGACCGAATTCCACCTCGACATCGCTACATCGGACATTTTGGACACACATCACCGTTTGCAGCGCAATTGAAGGGAAAAGTTTGGACCCCAGTCTCACCACGAGCGGAACCCGCCAGCGAATCCCATCCACCTCAGAGGGCGGACAATTGACAAAACCGGTCCATGCCGAAACGGCGAAATCTTCAATGGGAGTGAGCCCAGTATCAAAACCAACCGCAGCATACGGATCGCCGATGATTCGAGTCAGTGACTCAGTTTTTCCGATTCGGTCCGAATCAAATCCGGGTGCATCCCGTTCGGCGACGGCCCCGACAAGGGCGTTGGGGTAGAGCTCCAACCCCTGCATCATGGCTTCGTCCTGCGTCGGATCAGGGCTGGGCTCCGTGAAAAAGAAATCAAAGGTGACGACATCCGGCTTACGCTTGGTCGCTTCCCTGAGCAGTTCCCCATGCCGCTCCCTCGGCCACGGCCAACGTCCCAGGTAGGGATGGGTGATCGACTCTTCGTCCACCCCCACGATGACGATACGGGGATCAATCGGAGGATCACTGCCCGCCCGGGCTTCGAATCTCCTGATCAGCGTGACATTTTCGATTTGTCTTGCGATTTTTGTATCCCACAATGCCTCCATCAAAGCCACGCAGGCACCTGCCGCCAGGACTGCGACCAGGATTCGAACCCATCGGGACCGCACCGTCAGCTTCATGGAAAAAATCGCTCGAAAGGGCCACAAACGGAAGAGCGTTCAAATACCTTCGCAAAAACTTTCGTAAAACAACAAAAGTTTGGCCGGAAGTTTAAATTCAGAAAACTTTCGTAACTTCGCCTCATTTTTCCGGAAATATCTTGCGCCTCCTCTCTCCAAACGGTGGCCCACTATGAAAAAGAAATCCCATCCCACCTTCTTCGGGACTTTTACATCGGCTCGCATCTTTTCCTTTTGCCTGCCTCTCGCAGCCCTTCTCCTCGCCACCACCCCCGCGAAATCAGCTCCTCAAAGTGGTACCGTCACTGTGGCGGTGGGATCCGTCACCGTAACCCCCGCAGCAGGCGGTGCAGCGGCAGCGCTCAAAGCGGGAGACACCGTTGCTGTGGGCAGCACCGTCAAAACTGGAGCCGACTCCAGGGCCGTCATCGTCATGACCGCCACGAGCGCCATCCGAATCGCGGCGGACACCGAAATCCTCATTCAAGAAGTTGATGAGGCCGCCGAGAATCCGAAAGTGCTCTTGGACATCAAGAGTGGAAGCGTCGGCGCGTTGCTGAAGCCCAAAGAAGGCAAAGCCCTCGACTTTAAAATCAAGACTCCCAGTGGTGTGGCGGCTGCCCGAGGCACGTTTTTTGCCGTGGTGGTCGAAAACGGAAAAGGATTCGCGCAAGTGAAAGAGGGGAAGGTTGAAATCATCCCATCGAAAGAAGGAAACTGATTAGCTTCACAACTCCACCGCGCGGATGAAACCTCACTCTCACCATCGGCGGGCAGGGTTGTGGTGTGCCGTCGCCGTCGCCGTCGCCTGCGCCTGGGACTGCCAGGCAAATCCCGAGGGCGAGCTGGTGCGCCACGGGCAGGTGGAGTTCGATCGCACGGATGGGGCACTGAGGATTCTGCAAGGCTCTGACAAGGCGATCATCGACTGGCAGTCTTTTAGCATTGGAGCAGGGGAATGGACGGAGTTCGTGCAGCCGGGATCCAACGCTGCGTCACTCAACTTTGTGACGGGCTTTGATGTCTCGCGCCTCGACGGCGTGCTGCGGTCGAATGGGACGGTTTTTCTCATCAACCCCAACGGCATTGTCATTGGTCCGACTGGAACGGTGGATGTGGGAGGATTTGTGGCCTCGACTCTGAAGGTGAGTGAGAATGAGTTCCTTGCCGGGGAAGATCTGAATTTTCGCGGGGACAGTCCCCAGGGCATTGTCAATCTCGGACGGATCACGGCCACCCTGGGGGATGTCTTCGTAATTGCTCCGACCGTCACGAACCGTGGCACGATCCAGGCCCCCAACGGGACGGTGGGCCTTGCTGCGGGAAACGACGTGCTGCTCAAGCCGGTGGGGGATGGCAGTGGGGAGCGGATTTTTGTGAGAGGAGCCAGTGGCGCGGCGAAGGCCGACGGCGTGGTCAATGAAGGAACCATCAAAGCCAACCTCGTCGAACTCAAGGCAGGGGGCGGCAACGTGTACGCGATGGCCGTGCGGAATGAAGGCCGTGTGGCGGCGACGGGTGTGACCCGGGAAGGCGGCCAAATTTTCCTCCGTGGAGGTGGCGGTGGCGCGGTGGTGAGAAACACGGGCACCCTGGAGGCGACCCGTGAGAATGGCGCTGGCGGCCACATCGAAATTGACGCGGGTGCGCAAGGTCGGGTCGAGAACGAAGGAGAAGTCCGTGCAGATAGCAGCGTCGGCAAGGGCGGCGAAGTCGTCCTCCTGGGTAGTGAGATCTCCCTCGGAGAAAGCGCCCAGATCGTAACGGACGGAGCGGGTGGTGGGGGAGAGATCTGGATCGGAGGTGGCCTGAGAGAGTCCAATTCCTCCCTGTTGAACGCGCAAAACGTCCAGGTGGCGGAGGGAGCCATCCTTTCGGCGGATGGACTGGGCAACGCGGCGGGAGGCAGCGTGGTGGTGTTTGCGGACAATCGCCTGACTTTCCTCGGGACGTTGTCTGCCCAGGGGGGGATAGACGGTGGGGATGGCGGCGTGGTGCAGTTGTACAGCGGGTCCGAGTTTGTCCTGCCGGATCTTTCGAATCAGTTCGACCTCGCGGCTCCAGCACCCGACGGCGCGGTGGGCAGTTTGGTTGTCATCACCAACGACATCACCATCGTTCACGGAACTTTGTCGGGCACGATTGGCGGCAGTCCCGCCAGCGCCAACCTCCTTGTTGACGCGGACATCAATCAGTTCTTGGACGGGAGCGGCAGTCTGGTGATCCAGCCTCTAACCGGGCCTGGGAGTGGAAATGTGGGTATGGCAACCCAATCTCACATCACCTGGACCAGCGCCAATTCTCTGACCATTCTCGCCGACGGAAACTTTTCCATGGCCGGCGGTGTGGACGCCGCCAGGATCAGCTCATTGGGTGCCGGCGCACTGACCATCAACGCAGGGAACGCGATCGTCCTCGGCGACGGCGCGACTCTTTCAGCCAACGCGGGTGAAGTGAATCTAATCTCAGGGTTGAGTTTTCGGGCTTCCCCCGGCTCCGCGATCACCACCGTGGACGGAGACGTGACCATCGCAGTCCATCCGGATCCCTACCTCCTCAACCAGGTGGGCGTGAGTCTGAACGGCACCCAGGTGGCCACCAGTGGTACGGGCAACATATCGATCTCAGGATTTTCCAGCGCGCCATCTTCAAATTTTCGAGTTGGCCTTCTGATGAACAATTCGGTGGTGGAATCCACCTCCAACGCTGCAAACGCGGGAGGAATCACCCTGATCGGAGGGGTTGCGCCGTTGACGCAGTCAGGTGGCGCGGGCTTGTTCATTTCGTGGGATTCCGAGGTGCGCTCCGTCAATGGAGACATTTCCCTTTCGGGAACAAACATGGGAACCGCAGACGGAGGCATGGGCACCCTGATCCATGGACAGGTGACATCGACTGGTGTCGGCGCGGATGCGGCCGGAATCACGGTGAGCGGTGTCGGCAGCGGATTGGGACCTGAGCCTGTGTCCGGCACGAACTTGGGGGGGAGCGCTCTGATCTCGTCCGTCGATGGTGATATCTCCATCAACGGAGAGGTTCAGGGAACTTTCGTGGGAACGACTGAAGCGGATGGTCTCTGGATCGGAGATACGGCGGCAGTTCGCACCTCAGGAGTTGGGGGCATCACCCTTTCAGGCAGCGATCCACTGGGCACTTACGGAGTGCGGATTGACAGCACCTCTGCGCCCTTTGCGGTGAGTACTGCCGCAGGAGGTGGAGCGATAAACATCCTGTCTGGGGACGCGGTGCTGATTGATGGCGCGCAACTCGGGACGCTGGATGGAAACCTTCAGATTCGTGCGCAACGAGGTGTGGTCCTGAGAAATGGGGCCGGCTTGACCACGACGCTGGGAAATCTGGAGCTGATTGGAAACGAAACGGGTGGAGCTGATGGCGTGGGTGTCCATCTCAGTGATGCCACCCTGGCCACCACGGACGGATCCATAAACATCATCGGAATCGCTGGAGACCAGCCGATGGATGCCGGGATTGTGCTGGCCTCATCTTCCGTCTCTTCATCGGGTAGTGGAGGGATCCGCCTGGAGGGTCGGGGGAGCATGGGGGTGGGTCTGACTTCCGGGGGAGTGCGGGTGGAGGGCTCGATCCTGCGCACCCAGGATGGCAGCCTGGAGGTGACGGGAGTGGGCAATGCGGCAGGCGCGGGATTTCAAATGAGCGGCCCGTTGGCGGAAGTGGGGGGGGCAAGCATGACGGGAGACCTCATTTTTGATGTGACCTCCATGGATCTGGCCGGTGGGGCGGTTCAATCCACCGGGCGACTGACCGTTCGTCCCATCGATCCGACCTCCAACATCTACCTGGGACAAGGCGCTCCCGATCTGGGCCTTCAGCTCACGGATTTGGAACTGGCCACCCTGGCGGATGGCTTCGAATCCATCACGATGGGTGACGAACTGAGCGGCTCCGGCGTCATTCGAGTTTATGGTGCCTCTTTTTCGGATCCATTTCGGCTGGTCAGTCCGGGGAGCAGTGGTGGCATCGAATTAAGCGGAGATCTGGTGGGAACGGGAGACGCCAGCTTTTTGTTCCAAACCGGCGGGAATGTGGGTTTGAACGGCTCCATCACGACTCAAGGCGGCGAAGTCGTCATCGACGGTCCAGCCCAACTCAACGGTGATTTTTCGGTTCAGACGCAGGACGGAAACATCGAATTTACCAGCGGGATCACAGGGGCAGGGACGGTGCGGGACCTGGTGCTTGATGCGGGCACCCAGGGGTCGGTCTTCCTCAACGGCGCGGTGGGGAGTGGAGGTTTGATCGGCGATGTTCAAATCACGTCGTTCGACTTCAATCTTCAGACCGATGTGACGGCACAAGGGGGAGTGACAATCGATACGAAAGCGCAGTTTGCTTTGGCGGCCCCCGCCACGATCCGGGCGGGTGAGACCATCTCCATCACCTCCAATGCGTCCGGCAGCAGCGGCGACTTCACCGCAATCGATATCGCCGGCACCTTGCAGTCGGCCGCCCCCGGTGTGGGAGTGAGCTTGGCCGGAACCAGCGGTAATGGCGCGGGCAATTTGGCGGTGTTGATTCGCGACACCGCGCGGATTGACGCGGCATTGGGGTCAGTCGAAATCACAGGCCAGCGGCCAGGAGCCGGCGCGGCGGATTTGGCCATCCAAATGGCTGGCACCCTCAACGGCGGCACCGGAGTGCAGATGACCTCTGAGCAAGGAAACCTCTTGCTGGACGGACCCATTGCCACCGGCGGCCTGATTCAGCTCTCCGCTGCCAGTTCCTCGGATACGAAGTTCATCATTGATTCAGGATTGGATCCGACCCTCCTCCGCGTAGTTGGCGGCACCGGTTCTGACACTCTCAGCTTCGCCGGTTTCGCCAACCCGATAAACCTCGCTGCCTCTCAATGGCAAAGCGTCGAACTCGTGCTTGGATCCCAGGGAACGCAGGACCGGTTTGCTTCCGATGCCAGCCAATCCAGCCTGTTCCAATTCACGGGCGCGAATCAATTTGATTATCAGGACGCGCTCCGCACCACGCAGGTGATTGGCTTTGAGAACGTTCAGGGCAGTGCTTATGACGATGTGTTCCGCTTCCTGTCCTCCGGCACATTGAGCGGGAACTTGGATGGCGGCGGGGAGCTAAATGGGGACGCTCTGGATTATTCCGTCGTGAGCCAATCCATCACCATTGATTTCTACAACCAGACCGCAACCAACATTGGCGGTCAGTTCTACAGCATCGAAAATTTCATCGGTGGTTCGGCGGCAGACTTCGTTTTCCTCAGCCCCAATCAGGCTGGGGAAATTCAAATCACCGGCACCAATGAATTCTCGATGCCGGGACAGTTCACAGCCGTGGGCTTCGAGAGTTTGAAGGGTGGAGATGCGGCCACGGTCTTCAGGTTTCTTCCAGGCGGCCGACTGGACGGTTCTCTCACCGGAGGCAGCTCCAGCGGGGACGTGCTCACTTACCAGGATTTCGGGAGAGCCGTGACCATTGACTTGGAAAATCGGAGAGCAACAGGCATCGGCGGCACTTTTTCGAATCTGGAGACGCTGGTGGGTTCGGCCCTCGGTGCAGATTCCATCACACTGACCAACAGCAATGACTTTGTCCTCACCCGGGAAAACAACTCGGGTCTGGTGAATGGCGTTTTGAGTTTTCGCGACATTGAGGGAATCAACGGCGGAGCGGGCAATGACACCTTTCGCTTTGAAGGATACGCGACCTTTAGCAACTTGATCTCTGGAGGGTCAGGCTTCGACACTCTCGGCATTTACGCCCAGGCCGGATTTCACAATTTTGTGACATCGGAAAACGTCTTCATCCGGGAAGGTCAAGTCAGCATCAATCCGGTGTGGAATTTCTCCAGCATTGAAGCCCTCGTCGTCGATACGGGCGGAGGCAACGATACCGTCACCACCGAATTCACCAGTTTTAGCCAAACTCTCCAGGGAGGCGCGGGAGACGACACCCTCAACTTTCGACAGGCGCCCTTTGGCTCAACCTCACCCGTATCCCAAGCTGGATATGGGAAGGTGGGGTTTGAGAGTTTTGAACATCTCAACTTTGCCCCTCCTCCCAACGCATCCGACACCCCGGCCACACTTGGAGAACTTCTTCAGATCCAGCTCAACAAAGCAGCGCCTCTCAACCCGACCCTTCTCGGAACCGGTTTGGTCACCTTCGCAACCTCCACCACCCAACTCGGTCTCGGAATCAACTTGGGTCCCACCTTACTGGCGGGCGTGTCTGCCATCCCATCCTCCACCTCCATTGTGTCAGCGGAAGATTTTGACTACGGCATCATGGTCTATCCGTTTGCCCTCGACAACTCGGGCATCCAACCCTCCAACCTCGGCATTCAACTCCTTCAACAGGCGCTGGCACTTGACGCCAACATCGAACTCCTCAACGCCTTGGAATTGACGCTTGGATTCGTACTCATTTATCCCGACGGTGCAGTTGCCATGGATCTCAGCATGGTGGCACCGCCTCAGACAGCGATCCTGGTCATCGCTCGTCAATTGAGTCCCTTCTCCCAAATAGAACTCCAGTCTGCCCTCGAAATGGAAAACCGGTTTTGGGCGACCCAGGCCGATGGCGCTTTCCCCCTCGGAGTCCTCCCCATTACGCTCTCCCCAGCCACGCTAACCCGCTTGAGCGAAATCCTATCAGACCCGTCTCAAGCCGAACTCAACGCCGCATTCAATGCTGAATAGGAGTCCTCTTCCAGATCGCTACCCGCTTGATCCATTCCGTTCCCACGGATTGGCGACTGTGGCTATTGGACTGATCTGGATGGTATTGGCCTCTTCCTCCAATGCACTCGCCCAGGTGGGAACGAGACCCATTGAAAAGGCCGCCGAGCAGAGACGAGAGGCCGATATCGAACCGGCCTCACCCTCGGAAAAACCCGAAGGTTCACAGGAGGAGTCCGATTCTGAAGAGCCTGTGGCGGAAAACGATTACACGCCCTACGGCGTAGATATCCAAGCCTTGGTCTTGGTTCCCCTTCAGGAGTTTTCAGATCCGGTTGATCCTGCGCTTCCCCACGCATCCATTCTCATCGACAGCAAGATCGAAGCACCCGAGGACCTCCACGCGACTCTTGAGACTTTCCTCGGAAAACCCGTCTCTGCCGGCCTGCTGACCGATTTGGCGAAAGCAATCATTCTGGC
>JAGRPD010000684.1:12589-13228 GCA_020439875.1 Verrucomicrobiales bacterium | reverse complement strand
CGCTGTGCACCAGTAGACGTCGGTCTCCGGCTTGAGGTCGAACACGGTGTTGTGGGTGTAGGACGCCTGGGTGAGGTAGCCGCCGGAGGTGTGCAGGATGCCCTTGGGCTTCCCGCCGCCGGAGGTGTGCAGGATGCCCTTCGGTTTCCCAGTCGAGCCCGAGGTGTAAAGAATGTACAGCGGATGCTCGGAGTCAAATCCCGTGGCCTCATGCACGGCGGAGGCCTGAGCCATCTCGTCATGCCACCAGTGATCGCGGCCTTTTTTCATGGCCACTTCCTGCCCCGTGCGTTTCAGCACGATCACGCTGCGCACCGCTTTGTTCTTCGCGATCGCAGCATCCACATTGTCCTTCAGCGCCACCACCGATCCACGGCGGTAGCCCCCATCAGCGGTGATCACCACCGTGGCCTCACTGTCCTCGAGGCGATCTTTGATCGACTCCGAGCTGAATCCTCCAAACACCACCGAATGCACCGCTCCGATGCGGGCGCAGGCCAGCATGGCCACCGCCGCCTCTGGCACCATCGGCATGTAAATCAACACGCGATCCTTCGCCTTCACTCCCCGCGCCAGCAGCACGTTGGCAAATTGGCACACCTCCCGATGCAGCTGCCCATAAGTGATCGTTCGCGTCTC
>JAGRPD010000684.1:0-12580 GCA_020439875.1 Verrucomicrobiales bacterium | reverse complement strand
CCTTCCCAAATGATCGCCGCCTTGTTCTTGCGGCCATTCGTCAAATGCCGATCCACGCAGTTTTCGGCCACATTGAGCTTGCCACCAACGAACCACTTGGCGTACGGAGCCTTCCAATCCAGCACCTTGTCCCACTTCTTGCGCCAAAGCAGCTCGCTCGCCTCCCGCGCCCAAAATCGGTCTGGCCGCTGGATGCTCTCCTCATGCATCTTCCGATACTGCGCCATGCTGGAGATGCGCGCCTTCTTGGAAAACTCTTTCGAGGGCTTGAAGATTCGATTTTCGACGAGAACGGTATCGATGTGTTTGCTCATGATGAAGGTCGGTAAGGAAGGTCAGAAAATAAAGGGATCATCAACCTAACGGAGTCCACGGGCCAATCTCAACAGCAAATCGATCCCACCCACCCTGCATTTTACCATTTTCACCCTGCCCGCCCTGCGCTACCCATCCGCTAGGCAGCGCCCATTTCTCTCGGCTGCCTGCCCTGCCTCGCCGGATGAAGGACCTCCTCGAAGACCTCGAAAACTTTGGTATCGACGTGATCATGCACGGTCGGAAAGGTCTGCGTGCCACGCTCCTGCGCATGGTATTACGCACCCTCTCCTGGGTGTACGGCGCTGCCGTCTCCCTGCGCCTCTACCTTTACAAGGAACGCTACATTCACGATCACCACCTCGGCGTACCCGTCATCAGCATTGGCAACCTCACCGTCGGCGGCACCGGCAAGACTCCCGTCGTTGAACTCCTCGCCAAAGCCTTGCGAGATCGCGGCCGCCGCCCCGCCATCCTCAGCCGGGGTTACAAGAGCAAACGCCAAGAAAAGCTCTCCGCCTGGAGCAAACTCGCCGCCTCCGTCGGCCTGCGGGAAAAACCCCAAAAGCCCACACCTCGCCTTGTTTCCGACTTCGAGGGCCTGCGCATCCGCGACTCCTACCTCGCCGGTGATGAGCCCCTCATGCTCGCCATGAACTGCCCCGGCGTGCCCGTCGTCGTGGATCGAGATCGCGTCAACGGCGGTGCCTTCGCCATTCGCGAACTCGGTGCCGACGTCCTCCTGCTGGATGATGGCCTGCAGTACCTCAAGCTCAAGCATCGGCATGACATCGTCCTGGTTGACCGCACCGCCCCGTGGGGCACCGGAGCCATGCTCCCCCGTGGCACCCTGCGGGAGCCCCCGAAAAACCTGCGCCGCGCCACCTACATCTTCCTCACCAAATCCGATGGAGACAGCGGAGATCTCATCGCTGATCTGCGCCGTCACAACCCCGTCGCCGACATCATCGAGTGCCGCCACCGGCCTCTGCACCTTCAAAACATCCACACCGGGGAACGTCTGCCGCTCGATGTCCTCCAAGACGCCTACGTCGGAGCGCTTTCCGGCATCGCCGTCCCTCAAAGCTTCGAAAACGGCCTGCGTCGGCTCGGTGCCCGTGTCGATGTGTATCAGCGTTTCACCGATCACCACCGCTTCACCGAACGGGAGATCATCCAATTTGTCGAACGATGCGTTCGCAGAGACACCCATTTCATCGTCACCACCGAAAAGGACTTCGTCCGCCTGCCCGAGCTACCGCCCACCGACATTCCGTTCTGTTTTCTCCGCGTCGAAATCGAGATCGTCCGCGGTCAGGAACACTTTGAAAAAATGGTCCGTCTCATCGCCGAACCCCGCCGATTTGTGGAAATCTAGCCCCACAGCCCAGCATGACGGATGCCTCAATCACTAGCCAACCGGTCCAGCTGCTCCACACCGGCCCGGATGGCAACACATGCGTCAAAGACGACGTCGTCGCGCGCGAAGAACCCATGGAGATCCGCGTGGAGGGACGCTCCGTCGCCGTCGTGATGCGAACGCCAGGGCACGATGAAGACCTCGCCGCAGGCTTCCTCGTCTCCGAAGGCGTCATCGCACGCCCCACCGACCTCTTGGAAGTCTCGCAGTGTCCTTCAACCGGGAATCAACATGGCAACGTCGTCGATGTGCTGCTGGGAAAAGCGGTGGAGAATTGGGATTCCCTCACCCGAAATGTCTTCAGCACCAGCAGCTGTGGTCTCTGCGGCAAAGCCACCCTCGAAAGCATCTTCCAGCGCTTCCCCACCCTCCCCAGTCAAGGTTGGAAGGTACCTCGCCAGCTCATCTCCACCTTGCCATCCACTTTGAGAGCGGCCCAGTCCACCTTCAACAGCACCGGAGGCCTACACGCCTGCGGATTGTTTGACCTTGAAGGTCGCCTCATCCTCGCCCGTGAAGACGTCGGCCGCCACAACGCTCTGGATAAAATCCTCGGCTGGGCCGTCCGCCGCGACCTCCTTCCGCTGCAAAACCACCTCCTCCTCCTCTCCGGTCGGGTTTCATTTGAAATGATGCAGAAGGCTCTGGCGGGCGGCATCTCCTTGGTCGCAGCCATTTCCGCGCCCAGCAGTCTCGCCGTTGAAATGGCACAAAAATCAGGCCAAACACTGATCGGCTTCCTGCGGGGAAGCTCCATGAATCTCTACACCCATCCGGAACGCGTTCGGGATTGCCCCGAATAGGCCTCCATCAGGAAAAGAAAACGCTCTCCGGAAGAATCTCCCGGAGAGCGTTTCAAGCTCAATTCAAGCTGAGTGACCTGAATCAGGCCTTGCGGCGGCGGCGCATCAGGATGCCCATCAGACCGAAGACCAGCAGAACCATTCGCGTGGGTTCAGGCGCAGCAATCATGATGATGCCGTGAGATTTGAACATCGTCGTATCCCAAAGCCAAGTGCCGTCATAGCCACCCATGGTGGACAGATCGGGGAGTTCCAGATCTCCCAAAGGCGCACCACCGAGGAGGTAATCGCCACCCGTGGAGAAGGCACCCCAGTTTGCACCACCGAACCAGTCAACCAAGTTGAAGATATCCCCCAGCATCAAATCGCCACCAGAGAGATCTTCGACCTTGATCGTACCGCCATCCCAAGTCAGGTCACCACTGACTTCAAGGTGGTCGTAGTGGCTGCTATCAATTCCTGTGCCGCTTTGTCCAAAGCTCGCGGGATCAAGACGATTGACAAAAACACCAGGATTGCCACTTGGATCAGGTTCGTATGCTCCAGAACCAAGAATGGTGCTCTGTGCTTCTCCGAAGGTCAGATAGGGCACATAGGTCGAAGTCGTGGTCAGTTGGAAGGTGGTTGTGGATCCCGAGCCAAGAGTCACATCACTTTGAGTCGCTGTGTCTCCCACAAACAAGGTGCCGGTCAATGCACCGCCGTTGTCACCCATCTGCAGGTTTCCATTGACCACCAAATCACCCCGCACGTTGCCGGTTCCGCTCAAGGTCGCCCCCGAGGCCACCGTGGTGACGCCCGTTCCTGTGCTACCTGCCAATTGAGTGCCAGTAACCACTGCACCTTCAAAGGAGGAGGTTCCCTGAACAAAGGCCGCATTCCATTCGCCCGCGCCACCCGTACCCACTTGCAAGTTGCCTTCGCTAACGAGCGTCGTGCCGGTGTAGTCGTTCACGATGGTCATCGTGGCGGTAGCGGTGCCCGCCTTCACCAAACTCAGGGAAGCAGGGGTCAACATGCAGTTTTCTGGAGGAGCGATTTCACCATCTCTGAAGTAGGCATCCCAATTACCAGCCGTTGTCTGGGTAATGGTCAGCGTCCCTGGGGTGGCCGAGGCGTTTTCAATGATCTCGGAGCTACCTCCGGTGATGGCAAGGCTGCTGCCAGTGCCACTGTCATCAAGGTACCAAGAAGAGGTGCCACCTGTTTTGAAGCTATAGACGCCCGAGGTTGAGTTGCCACCATTGGTGATCAGGTTTCCGATCGCAATGGTCTGACCACCCACTTGCACGGTGGAGAGGTTTTGCATCTTCACGTCGTTGTCAGCATCAATCGCCGTCGCAGATCCAAAGCGCAGGATCTCCAGGTCGTCTTTATCGAAGTTCGTTGCAGTCTCCGCACTGATGCGATACTCACGACCCGCTTCCAGATGGGTATTATCACCCGTCAGGAGGTAGGTCACCGTGATCGGACGATTTGCCGCATCATTGTTACTGCCACCTTCATTGGTGTCGAACATGAGGTGCCTTCCACCAATGATGTCACCACGGATCTCGTAGATTTGGTGTTCGTTGAAGCCCATCATGTCCGGACGAACGCCTTCCGTGTCCTCCACATAGAAGTTGGTTTGACTGGTCGCTGCCCCGGCTCCCATGTCGAGGGTGCCAGACCAAATGACCTGACCGTTCGTCGGCAAGTAACCTGTCATCAAACGCACATCCTGGAGGCTGCCGTCGGCAATCTGAATGTCGTTCAGAACTTCCAGATGTGGAGGAACCGCATCGTAGGTGGTGGAGGTGCTGTTGCCATTACCACCGTTTTCAGCAAACATGCCCAGACGAACCTGTCCAAGACCAGAACCTCCATTTACAATACCAACCATGATGGGGGCAGATCCCGAACCAAACACCTGACCTTCTCCGTAGCCGGAAAGAGTGCCGTCTTCGACGGAAAGCTGGCCGGTGTAGTTTGGCATTGCATCGCGGAATTGTAAGGTTCCGTTCCCGGTCTTCCGGATGTCTCCGTCTCCATACAGTCCACCTTCGTTGAAGCCGATGTAAACTGTGCCTTGAGTGGTGCCGTTTCCGGAATCCGAATAGCCAGCGTTATTAACGTCCACGACGAGCGTGCCCACCACATTGTGGAAGCCGTCCAGAGTGATCTCGCGCGCCGTGGTGGCTGCGAGCGTTACTTCGTCGGTCGCGTTCTCACCCCACTGGAACCACTCCCGGATTCGGACCTGGTGGGCGCGGCTACCATCACCACGTTTGGGGGAGAATTCCACAATGGCGGCGTTCCGAACCAAGGTTCCGTCGGCCCAGGAATAGGTCGTGCCAAAAGGCGTGATTTGACCGTAATCGACCGCCTGCCCTTGGACATCAACGCGGGTGGCGTTGATTCCGTCACCAATCACGGTAGGACCGGAGTAATTGTTGAGGACACCGAGGTTATCGGTCACATTGCTCGCGGCACTGCGATCACCAAGTTGCACCGTGCCCTGCCCGGAGAAGGTGATACCGCCGACAAACTGATTGTTCGCCGTCAAGGTGGACACAGGGTTCGCTGTGCTGGTCAAGACGTTGTTTGCCGCGCCACGGATCACCAAGCGGCCACCGGCATCACTCACATCCAAGGTGCTCATTCCAGAACCCAAGGTGATGGGCGTCACCAAGGTGTCCGTCGCACTTCCCGTGTAACGCATGGTCGCATCGTTGATTTCATACCCCGAAGGAGCACCCAGCTGGGCAACGCTACCGAACTCAACCGTGCTACCACCGCCCACAGCAAAGACACCTGAGTTGGTGTTTGTTCCACCGAGAACCGTCGTTCCTGGGCCGGAGAACTGGATTCTTTGTGAGCCGCTGAGGTCGGCATCCAAATTGACCGGACCCGAAGCGAAGTTGTGAATGAACAGGGTAGAGGCGGTTGCGGTAAGTCCGGTTCCAGCAGCAAACGGGGTGCCACCTGTGTAATTGGAGGTGAACAAGACACCACCGCCGTCAAGGCTGACTGACCCACTACCGATCGAGCCCGCAGGAGCGTCAAATCGGACACTTCCCGTCGTTCCGCCGGCCAAGCCCGAGCCTTGCACATCGGTGTGATTTCCTGCACCGAAGGTGTCGATGTTGTAACCGGTGTAAGCGACCACATTGCCGGAGCCGTCAACGGCGGCCCAATCGGTGGCATAGGGGGCATTGGATCCCGACGCACCATAGGTCGCGTAATCGCCCAACGCACCGGCTGGGGCACCCGTAATGGTCATCGCACCTCCTGCGATGGACTGGATGTGCAAAGAGCCACCGTTGCTCGACACCGAAGTCGCCGATACCGAAGCCGTCCCGATGATACCGAGGCCGCTGCCACCGGAATCCGCCGTAACGCTTCCGAAGGATTCAGCACCACCGTTGTCAATGGCCAACACACCGCCGCCAAACTGAAGGGAGGCCGAGGCACCGAAGCGGCGATTGGCATTGGTCCCGTAATTGGTGGCGACCAGGGTACCACCGTTGACATAGACGCCTTCGACCGTTGCATCACCAGCGGAAGAACCGAGCAATTGAACCGTTCCCTCACCAATTTTGGTGATGGAAGAATTCACACCACTTCCGCCATCCATCAGTGCAGCGGCAATGTTCACCGTGCCCTCACCGGCGGCAAACAGCTGCAGGTTCCGGTTGTAGGCCGCGAAGCGGGTCATGTCGGTGAAGGTAATGCTGCCGGTTCCAGTGCCGAAGGTGACCGTTCCATCGCGATTGTTTCCACCAATCAGGGTATTGCCGGTGATATTGCCGCGGTTGAAGTTGTCGTTGCCCGTCATGTTGTCGGGATCCTGAGGATCGACACCGACGGTGAAGGACGAGAGGTTGAAGGTGGCTCCACTGCTTTGAAGGAAGAACGCCAAGTTGTCGTTGGCCGCGCCGTCTCCAGAAACCACTCCGCGACCTCCCAAATGGAAGCCGGAGAAGGGATTATCAGGATTCTGTGCCGCTGCCGCCGCTGCACTGTAAAAATCCCCCGTTCCCATGTAGCTCAGGATGCCCTGCTTCACTTCGATGCGGCCACCCGAGTTGTAGGGATTCCAAAGCTGCACGTTGGACTCGTCATTGTTGGCCAAAACTTCCATCCGCAGCACTTGATGCTGATTGGTTTCATCGACCAAGGCTCCAATCGCTCCGGCGGCATTGTCTTGGATGTTTCCGCGAATGTCGAAGATACCAGCGCCACCCGTGTAGGTGGTGAACAAGCGACTACCACCTGCGTAATCCCCTGCCGCCGTCGCTTCGGAGCCACCATAGATATTGCCCGCAAGCGTGCCGATGGAGGTGCTGCTGGTGTAAATCCGTGGCGTGAAGTTCCGCACATAACCACCCCCAGAGGCGGATGCATCCACGTTGTCGATGATCACATCACCGCCCCAATACGATCCTTGTTCCAGGAAGAAGGCCGAATTGTTTCCGTTCAGGTTGCCAATGTGTGCCGTCACGCCTTCAATCCGAGCGCCAAGTCCCACGGCAAAGCCGCCCGCACCTTCGATATAGACATCGGTGCTTTGACCAAGCGCCAGACTATCCCGAGCATAGAGGTTGCCTTGGTTGATTGTGGTCGGACCGCTGTATTCGTTGGGTTGCTGGAGGAAGAGGTTGCGCGGACCCGTCTTGGTCAGGCCATTTCCACCGTTGTTGATGATGATGGAGTTGACATAAAGATCGCTATTGTCTCCATCGGTGTTCGAAAAACCATCTGCCCCCACTGCTGTGGAGGTATTGATTTGCATCCAGAGGCCTCCCACATCAAAGATCGCCTCTTGGCCGGCAAAATCGATTCGGCCACCTTGAATGAAGCTTCTTTGGTCGAGGTTGACGTTGACGTCACTTGCTGCTCCCGCCCGATCCATGGTGCCGGTGTTCACCGCCATCACCACACCACTGCTGATGGTCAGCGTCGCGCAGGGTTCGATGGAAACCGTCGTGGTGTTTCCGCGACCGTTGCCACTGGTTGAGTGGGATTCGGCGCGGAAGCTCAGGGAGTTGACCGTCTGGTTGGAACCCACCGTGAGGATGGAGTTGCGGCGTCCTGTCACTCCGGAACCGATGGCATCTGTGGTGAGGCCAACGAAGGAAACGTTTTTGTCGGTTGCTCCCATCAACGCAGCATCAAGGCTGAGAGTTGAGTTAGCGTTGACGGTGGTGCCGTCTCCAATCGTGAAGTACTCGGACTCTTGCAGAGGCCGCAGGTAGTTGGTCGCCTCACCCGTGAAAGGATCGGTTCCGGCCTCAACCACCATCAGGTTCCTCGCAATGTAATCCTCATTCATGAGGAAAGTGGGGGTGCCGCTCGAGTTGCCAAGCCAATCGAGGCGGGTGCCGCCGAAATAGCCCGGAACGATGGCGTGGTTGCCCGCCGTGCCGTCACCACCGATGGTCGCAGGTGCCGTGTCCACCATCATGATGAAGCGGTTGCTCGATGTTGCGGCATCGACCATGTCGAAGCTGCTGTCGGCATAACCCATTCCAGACTCCGAAAATCCAGCGCCCTGATTGGGATCGACCTGACGGAAGGCGATGGTCGTTCCAGGGTTGCGCACGATCTCACCAACACGCCAGCCCGACGAGTTGTTTTCAGGGACCGTGTAGGCACCGGAGGTCAAGCTGATGCTGCGGTCGTTTTCGAAACCGAAGATCCCGGATTCCGCCGTCACCGTTCCAATTTTCTCGACGCCGGAGTAGGTGATGCCAGTGCCTTCCATGCGCAGACGGATGTATCCATCACCTGTGATGGCCAAATCATCTCTCAGGCGATCATCGAACTGATTGATTCCTGAGTCACCCATGCCAACACCGAAGTAGGTGTTGCGCTCAAGGCGCATGGCGTCCACACCCCCCAAGCGACCTTGGCCGTACAGGCGCATGTTGCCGCTCGCTTGGAAGATATCACCCGTGTAATCGGGTGAGTTACCGTAGATTTGGAACTCGCTATTGCCCTTGCGGATGATGTTACCCGTTCCTTGGAGGGCACCGCCGTTCTCATTGAGACGCAAGGTGTTGTTGCGGTTGTAGATGAGGGTGTCGGACTCGACAAAGAGTTGACCGCTGAGACGAACCGTTCGCCCGGTCCCGAAACCGGTCCCCGTGGTGATGGCACCACCGCCCTCATAACCGACGCCACCCATGGTGATCCACTCATACATCGACGGATCTGAAGAGCGATAGGAGAGATTGAGGGTCCCTTCGGGGCCAATAATTGTGCTGTCCAGGAAGGAGCGATTTGTCCCGAGTGCATTCGCACCGCTCGATCCCACGCCTTGAATGCTAAGGATGCCCTGATCGATGTAGGTGATGCCTCCGTAGTTGTAGGCCATATTACCTTCAGGACTGTCATCATCATCAGGATCGTAACGGAAGGCTACGGTACCTCCGCCTGTGATGTGGAGATCGCCAATATCTGGATTGCGATCGCTGGCGGGTTGATACTCGGCACCGATGTGGTTGATGACGTCGAAGCCATTTGAAGTCGTGGCATGACTGTATTCGCTGGTGATGTAGCCATTGATATTGAGGGTATCACCCTGCCCAACCGAAAAGGTGCCGCCGTTTCCGCCGAGCCAGATGGTGCGATAGCCGGGCAAGGTCATCGACTCAGAAGCTTGCAGAGTGCCGCCATTCATGTGGATGTTTCCGCTATCGAAGATGGCCCAGAGGCCGGCGTTACCCGTGGTGCCGTTGGCGGTGACATGCACGCCACTGGTGTAACCACTGCCCCCGGCGGCGAGCGCCAACGAAGTAACCTGCTGGCTGCTATTGCTATTGTAGGTGGCCACAGCATCTGAGCCAGGCGTATTCGCGGTGGTGAAGGTCAAGGCACCGCCCGAAACATTGACTCCAGCATTAGAACCAATATTCGCCAACTGCACCTGAACGATGCTGCCATTGAAAGTTCCCAACTGAGCGGGATCGGAGATTTCCAGGGTGCCACCATTGAGATAGGTGTTGCCAGAATAGGTGTTGGCTCCGCCGAGAACCGTGGTGCCCGAACCGGCATTGACCAGATTCACTTTGTTGGCTCCGTCGTCGATGATGTCGGCGTTGATCAACAATCCACCCATCCCATAGTTATAGACTGCGAGGTCGTTGGACCCGGCTGACCAAGCGCTGGTCAGAGAACCATTGCTGATGCTGACCGCTCCCGTGTTGGAAGCAGGAATCAAGAGACCACCTTGCTCCAAGGTCAAAAGGTTTCCACCCGCGTCGATACTGGCAGCAGCGCCTACCCGAAGCGTTGCGGAGCTGGTGTCTGCCGTGAAGGCAGCCGGGCTGGTCGTCAGATCGGTGTGCAAACCTGCACCGAAGGTGTCAGCTGCATAGCCTGCAAAAGCCTCGACACCTGCGTTGGTGCCTGTGGCTGAACGAGCTGCCCAGTCGGTGACCCCCGTCGCACTGGATCCGTAAAGACCCCAGCTGCCCAAAAAGTCTCCAGCTGTCGTCGAAAATCCTGCTGCGCGAATATTGACGGCACCGTTGCCGTCTTCCAAGAAGGTCAATGAGGCACCCGGCGAACGCGAGAAGGTGGTTGTCGTCGATCCCAAAGTCAACGTGGTGTTGGCTTGGGTGTTGACGGTGCTGGCACCTCCAGTCAGGTAGATGTTGCTGTTGAGCTGCTGACTGCGTGCGGTGGAACCGGAGTTCTGGAAAACCAAGGTGCCGCCACCCCAGGTGGATTTACCGACATCGACGTTGGTGCTGTTGCTCGCAAACTGATCGTTGCCCGTCATCGTCCCAGCTTCCCAGATGGCCGTGCCAGCCATGAAGTTCCAGCGGTCAACCGTCGAGCTACCGATCGCATTGCGGTTGAACAAAACGGTGCCGGGTCCAGAGATCGTGACCGATGCATCGAAGTTCTGAGCGGTGGTATTTTCATCATACAAACGTCCGTTAAAGACCATGTTGCCACCCAGGACCTGATGGAAGCGAATGTCACGTTCTGCCTGCTGGTTCGCGATCTGCAGGCTGAAGTTCACGCTATTGTCCTCACTGCCCCAATAGACGGTACCACTGCGGTTTTCACCGGCCAGGGTTTGAGTGCCATTCCGGTTGTCGTTGTAGGCATACAGGTAAGGTGCATTGAAGACCTGACCGTCTTTGGTGAGGACGAGGTGAGTGTGGTAGGTTCCCGTGCCTCTCCCATCGGCACCGAGGACTGCACGAGACCAGTATTCATTGGAAGTGATGAGAGAACGGGCACTGTCTGTGTAGAAACCGGTTCCGTCGGCTGCGGTGGCGGGATCGTAGAGAACGCGGAAATAACCTTGGCGCATATCGATGCGGCCAGTAGCGTCCCATTGCTGGAAGACGTTGAGGTTCATCTCATCATGACCACTCATCTGGACTGACAGGGAGTGGTTGGCGTCCAATTGTCCACTTGAAATCTGATCACCGCCCGCGCGGTTGACTCTCGTGATGCTCGGGTTGCCGTCCGTGGCGTTGGCGATGTTACCCCCCGGGAGGTCCCTCACTTGACCCATCAAGTTGACGGTTCCGGTTTGTCCGGTGCTGGTGGTGATACGAATGGGATCATTGAAGGCATCCGAATCTGTCTGAGCGTTGGAAGCAGCGACGCTGGCGTAAACGTTGCCACGAATGGTGAGGGTGGAGTTATTGAGAGCGCCGATAACGGGAATCACACTTGAAGCGGTCGAGCCCGATGCGCCCGCCGCATCGACGTTTTCGATGGAGACATCTCCGCCCCAGACGCTGTGCCGTGTACCATCGGCACGCAGAGCAACGCGAGCCTGATCCTCTGGCTGCACATGGAGGGTGATGCCATCAATGTTGACGCCGTTGTCCAGGATGAAGTTTCCGCGTCCTGAAACGAAGACGTCACTCACGCCATTGAGGGCGTCGCTGTTGCGAATCACCAGGCTAGATTCACCACCAACATAAACGCTGCTGTTGGCATCGAAGGTGTTGCCGGTATCGAGGTAGAGGCCGTTGCGTCCAGTTTTGACGAGGCCATTGAGGTTAACCATGGACGACCGCATGAAGGCACTGTTCCCCGTAATGTAAGCGTAGTAGTTGGCGTCATTGCGATCCAAATCTTCCCAGAACAAGGAACTGTTGATCAACGCAGTTTGACCATTCATGTTCAAGGTGCCCCCTGCGATGATTCCCGTCATATTGACGTTGGCGGATTGCCCGTAGGAGGTGAAGTTGATCATGCCTGAATTGATGGTCAACGTGGTGGTCGGATCCATCCGCACGACATCTTGAGAGGTTGTGGAAGCGTTGCTGTGGTCGATCGTCAAGGAGTTGATGGCGATGTCGGTGGTCACATTATCAATGTCACCCCGAGTGTTTTCATTGCTCGCACTGGTGGTCACGCGCCAGTTGGTGCCGGCGACGGGGTTGGCGGAGGTATCGAATTCCGATGCCATCAGCGGGCGCAAGGTGCCATTGTCCAAGGTCATGAGTTCGACACCAACGGTGGAGTTGGCTTGGCCGTTTTCGACTGCCCAACCGGGGCGTTGCGCGACGGTATGGGTGCCAGCACCGCCATCAACCACGCCACCCAAAACATTGAGGACAACGGCGCGATCCGTGGTTCCGGCGAGGTTGCCCACCGTGGTCACGCTGGCGGTGTTGGTCAGGTTGACACGAATGTCATTGCCAGCGGCGGGAGCTGAAGAGGTCCAATTGCCCGAGCTGTTCGGGCTCATGAGGGTGATCACGCCACCCGGATTGAAGGCCAAATTGCCAATGGTCAGGTCGATCTGGCCCGCCGAACCCGAACCCGCGTCCCGGTTGTCGAGGAAGATGTAGTTTTGGCCGCGGCCTGCGGTGATGGTTCCGATGGTTTCCGCCGTGGTCACACCGTCAGACTTCAGCACCAGAATGCCGTTGCGCATGTCCACGTTGCCGGTGTCATTGAGGCGGTCGTTGTTGGAGGCGGTGGTGGAGTTGTCGAGCAGCATGGAGCCGTAGCGCTCCAAAATGATATCCGACGCATTGGAGAGACCACCGTTGGCTCCGGCGAGGTGAAGGTTGGCGTA
>JAGRPD010000023.1 GCA_020439875.1 Verrucomicrobiales bacterium | reverse complement strand
GCCGCCGCCACTCTGGCTGCGCATGTCTTCAACGTTGTCGCTTTCGCGTCGGCCTTTCCATTCCATGATCGTAAAAGGTGAAAATTGAATGCGGGACAGCATCCCCGTCCCGCCCCCGATCATCCATGCCCGCCAGCCGACTCTCAAATCAAATTTCAATGACCTCGCCACCTCGGATGGGACGAAGCAGGAACGGAGATGGGCAAAGTTTCAAGGCATCCGCCCCGCGGGCGTATTGAGAGCGACTCGCTCTCAAGGGGTGGGTGGGAGGCGCGGTGTGGACACGAGTCGTCCTCAATACAGTTGCAGATGCCCGGAATTCGCAGACTGCTACTTGCGAGCACGGGATTGAATTCTTGCTGCCAAGATCCATTGACGATTGAATCGAGTTTCGCGATATCCGAACTGTGTCTTTCTTGCCACCCTCACCCTCCAACCTAAACCGCCGTGGGACTCGACAGCGTTGAACTTGTGATGACTTGGGAAGAAACCTTTGGCGTAGAGCTCAAGGACGAGGAAGCGGCGCGGCTCACCACGCCACGGCACGCGATCGATCTGATTTGCAGCAAGCTGCGTGCCATCGATGAAGGAGCTCTGTGCCCCACCCTCCGGGCTTATCACCGGGTGCGGCGGGGTCTGCGTGCGGCCACCGGAGATCCGCTGCTTCGCCCTCCGCTGCACCAGCCGGTCTCGCAGCTCTACCGGCATCGGGACAAGACAGCGTTTTGGAGACGATTTCGTTCTGCCTCCGGCGTCCCGGGATTCAAGCCACCGGTCATTCTCTTCGCCTCCACCCAATGCCGGGACCTGGTGGACACCCTGCTCTCACGCCACGTTCACGCCCTGCGAAATCCAGGCGAGCCCTGGACACGTCCTTGGGTTCGACAAGGCGTCCGCGCGGCTGTGACGCATGTGTCCGGCGTGCGCCAGTTCTCCGATGATGACCGATTTGTCCAGGACATCGGCATCGACTGAAGCCAGGCCTTTTTTCCAACAACGCCAGCGCCGCCCCGCCGCCTCAAGCGCAAACCCTGTCGCCTCCGCTGGGTCCTCGATTCAACAACGAGTTTCGGATCGACTGCGAACCGGAACCCTGCCGACACGTTTGATTCATCCATGAATCGTCGTCACTTTCTCCAGCAGGCCAGCGCCGCCGCCGTGCTCTCCACTCAGCCGACGCTCGCCCGCTCCGCTTCACGTCCTGTCATCACCAAAGAAATCCTCCTGCGCGGGCGCGGAGGTGCCGGGCCGACTTGGTTTCATCCGCGCGCCTGCCGGTTGCCGGACGGGCGTGTGTTTCTGACCCTGCAGACCATCGGCGGTTCGGACTACTTTGGGCCGGTCCACCTGATGCTGTCGGACGATCTCGGCCACACCTGGACGACTCCGGAACCGGTGCCGCCGCTCGGCTGGGTGGAGCAAGCCGATGGCAGCAACGAGGGCGTCTGTGATGTGGTGCCCGAGTGGCACGCGCCGACGGGCACGGTGCTGGCGTTTGGCCACAATGTGTATTACTCCGGCCCGAAGTTCTCGCGCGACCAACCGCCGCGCTGGCCGATCTACGCGGTGTGGAAAGACGGGGCCTGGGGACCGCGCCGGAAGCTCGAGTGGGATGACCCGCGCGGTGCCTACATTTACTCCAACAACTGCGGGCAAAAAGTGCACCGCCCCGACGGTGCCGTCGTCATGTCCTTCACCTTTGGCGTGAAAGACCAGCCGCGCTCCGTCTGCGGCGTGCTGGCGGATTTCGATGGCGAAACCCTGCGCGTGAAAGAAACCGGACCCGCGCTGACGCTCTCCGCCGGACGCGGCTTGCTCGAACCGTCGGTCACGTTTTTCCAAAACCGCTACTACCTGACGATCCGCGCCGAGGATGACTGCGGTTACGTCAGCGTCAGTGACGACGGCCTGCACTACGCCGCGCAAAAAGCCTGGGCCTGGGATGACACCGGCGAGCCCCTGCAAATGTCCACCACCCAGCAGCATTGGCTGACGCGCGAGGGCGAGCTTTGGCTGGTCTATACCCGGCGCGACGCCGCCACCAACGACCGCGTCACCCGCTGGCGTTCACCTCTGTGGATGGCGCGCGTCGATCCCGACTCGCTGCGTCTGATCCGCGCCACGGAGCAGGTCGTCCTGCCGCTGATGGGAGACGGATTGAAGGCTCCCGACGAAGTGGCGCTGATGGGAAATTTCCACGTCACCCGCATTGATGGTCGCGAGCAGTGGGTCACCGTCGGCGAGTGGCATCCGCGCCGTCAAAACCTCGGCGGCGATGCCCTGCTCGCCCGCATTCGCTGGAGCGAGTGAGGGATGCGCCCCGCACTCGCAGGATGGCCGCGTGGCTCCGAAGCGCCTGGCCGCTGCCAATCGTCGTCTCACTCGTCGTCCACTTCTTGCCGTGGCAGAATCGAGCTGGACGATGATTGAGACGACGATTCTTCGGGTGTCGTAAGCTCTGTGGATGCGGACTTGCAGCCCGGCAGACCTCCCTCACTCGCGGAATCGCCCGCCGTTCTGCTCCACGGGCGCCCCCTCGCCTTCCAGCGAGACCTGCTCCCACCCCCACCCCCCAGCGGTCAATGCCCGCTGCTACAGCTCGCCACTGTAACCGCGTTGGTCACAACTTGGCCCTCCGGCTCCCAGGTGATCCCTTGCCTTCCAGCGGCACCTGCTCCCACGCCCACCCCAGCGGTCAATGCCCGCTGCTACTGCTTGCCACTGTAGCCACGTTGGTCACAACGTGGTCCTCCGGCTCCCAGGTGGATCTCTCGCCTTTCAGCGGCATCGGCTCCCACGCCCACCCCCCAGCGGTCAATGCCCGCTGCTACAGCTTGCCACAGCCCCCACCCCCACCGTTCAATGCCTGGGGCGGGCGTCAGGGTTGCTTTTCGCTGGCGACGGGTGTCGGAGGCTCCACGGCCACTTCCGCTTCAGGCACCAGTTTCATTTCGATCGGCTCACCCTTGAGGTTTTTGTCGAAGAAATTTTGCATCAGCTGGAGGATCGCGGGTTGATTGAAGCCTGGACCGCCGTGGCCTGCACCGGGGATTTTTTGCAACCACACGCGCACGCCTTGCCCCCGCAAGCCCGCGCTGAGTTCGGTGCTCTGCGCAAAGGGCACCAGCTTGTCGTGATCGCCATGCAGGATGAGAAAGGGCGGGTCGTCCTCGCTGAGATAGTGCACCGGACTCACGACGCGGGCCTTGGCTTCATCGTCCAGTCGGCTGCCGATCAAGGACGAATAGGGATCGCTGGGCGTGTTGAAGGCAAAGATGTTTTGCACGTTGGGATCGTCCTGCGCTTGCTGCACGACGGTGAAAAAATCGCTCGGGCCGTAAATGTCGCACACGGCCTGTACGCGATCGGATTGATCCTGGTGCCCTCCGATCTTGGGGAAGGCGGCCGTGCCCCCTGAAGTGCCGACCAAGGCGGAGAGATGACCTCCGGCTGATCCGCCCACCACGCCCACATGTTGGGGATCGATGTGATAAAGATCGGCATGACCTCGCAACCAACGGATCGCGGCTTGGCAGTCCTGGATCTGCGCGGGGAAGATGGCCTTTTGGCTGAAGCGATATTCGACGCTGGCCACGATGTAACCTCGCGCCGCGTAGGAGGCGACTGGGCAGCCGACCTTGCTCCCCGCGCGCCAACCGCCGCCATGGATGTACACCAGCAGCGGTAGCGGCTTTTCGGGAACGGCCTCCGGCAGGTAAAGGTCCAGTCGCTGGGCCTCATCGCCACCGTCGATGTAGGAGATGTCGCGTTCGACCCGCACGCCCTGGGGGAGGTTCCTGGGCTGAGGTAGCGTCTTGGCAAAAACTGCCGGAGCGAGGAGACTGAGGACAAGAGCGGAGCCTCGAAGGACCCGCGCAGCGGTGAGGGTGGGGAGAGACGTCATGGTGTGGAGATGAGGAGGTAGGAAAGGGTTTCTTATCAGGGATGTCTCGGCAGGGCGTGGCGGGCATCGACGCTTTGCAAATAGTCCAACAGCCGCTCTCTGAGCCGTTCGGCCACGTCGGCCTCACGGTTCGAAAGCTCCTGCTGCTCTCCCAGATCATCGCTCAATCGATACAGCTCCACGCTCCCATCTTCTTCAAACAACAGCAATTTTTCATCGCCGATTCGCAGAGCCGAATGGGGTCGCGTTTGGCTCGTCTCGAAATCTCCCACGCCAATCTCGCTGCGGCGCGCGTGGAAATTCTTTTCCGGATGGTAGTAGGGAAAGTGCCAGACCAGAGGCTGGCTTCGCACCAACTCCAGGCCGGGAGTCGCGAAAGCCGGGAGCAAGCTGACGCCGTCGCGCTCGGCCTCAGGGGGGTGAGCATCGGCCACCTCGCAAAAGGTGGGAAACAAATCGCAGCCTGTCACCACCGTGTCGCTCACCACGCCGGGCTTCACGTGCCCTGGCCAGCGCACGATGAATGGCACGCGGATGCCACCCTCGTAGAGATTCCATTTGCTGCCACGCAGGGGGGCATTGGTGGTGTAGTCGGGGTGGCCGCCATTGTCGGCCATGAACACCACCAGCGTATCGTTCGTGAGATGGAGCGCGTCGAGTTCGTGGAGGATTCGACCCACGTTGTGGTCGAGCGTTTCCACCATCGCTGCGTAATCGGCGCGGATCGGCAACGAACCCTTGGGCAGTTTCGCCCGATACTTTTCGATCAGCCAGGTGCAGCGACTGTGGATCGGATCGTGCACGTAATACTCGCAGAGATCGAGGAAGAAGCGTTCGTCGCGATGCCGCCTGAGAAAGTCGATGGCTTGGTCGGTGAGGGTGTCTTCGGGAAAGGTGCCATCTTCGACCTCGCGATCTTTCAGATCCTTTTCATTGCGATAGGCATACGGATGCGATCCGAAGTCGCTGCTGCCTTCGGCAAATCCCTGCTGCAGCGGTCCGTGGGTGGGCGACCAACCGAGGTAACCGCCGTGGTGCTGACTGACGTGCCATTTGCCGTAGAAACCCGTCGCGTACCCGGCGGGAGCGAGCGCTTCCGCCATCGTCACCTCCTCCAGCGGCAGGTTTAGCGTGAACGGCGGCGCTTTGAGCGGTGTGTCCTTGATCGGCTGCGTGCCCGCCTTGTCCTTCGTCACAAATTCAAACCCCAAGCGCGCCGGTGTCTTTCCGGTCAGGATGGCCACGCGTGATGCGGAGCAAATCGGTGCGGGCGCGTAGGCCTGCGTGAAGCGCATGCCCTGCGCGGCCAAGCGATCGAGGTTTGGCGTCTCATGAAAAGGATGGCCGTAGCAAGCCAAGTCGCTCCAGGCCAGATCGTCGGCGAGAATGAAGACGATGTTGGGCCGATCCGCTGCGTGAACGGCTCCGGCAGCGAGCAGCAAGGTGATTCGAATGGCATTCGAAGCCGTGAAGCGAAGAAGTCTGAAGAAGTGTCTCATAATCTCTTGTACGTCGAAGTCCATTCAACCTCACCCGACGTGCGGCTTCGAGGGCCACTCGAAGCTACCGTTATTGAAGCGGCGGTTACTGGGACGAGGTCGGGGCGGCTCCGAAGGGCTGCTGGAGGCGCTGAGCCAGCGTTTGCAGGGTTTCGCCCAGTGAGGGGTCTGCGGCGAGGTTGCGGGTCTCGGTGGGATCGGTTTGATGATCGTAGAGTTCGCGGTCCATGACCTGGCCGGTTTTGATGTCGCGCCACTCCGTGTAGCGCCAGCGATCGGTGCGGACGGAGTAGCCCCAGCCTTTCCAGTCCGATTCCTTGCCGTAAAACGGCTGCTGGTGCTGGGTGAAGGCGGCGTCTTGGACGCGGGCGGTGGGATCCTTCACCACGGGGGCGAGACTGACGCCCTCGAGGCGCTTGGACAATTCGGCGGGGATGCCGGCGAGATGGGCGAGAGTGGGGTAGAGGTCGATCAGCTCAGCGAGTGCTTGCGTCTTTTGACCGTGACTTTGGGGCTGGCGCGGATCGGCGATGAGGAGGGGGACGCGCGCGTCGAGTTCGAAGTTCGAGGTTTTTCCCCAGAGGTTATGCTCGCCGATGTGGAAACCGTGATCGGAGGTGAAGACGACGATGGTGTTGTCGGCGTGACCGCTGGCGTCGAGGGCGTCGAGGATCTCGCCGACCTGAGCGTCGAGAAAGCTGATCGAGGCGTAGTAGCCGTGGCGGAAGTGGCGCACTTCGTCCTCGGAAAAGTCGCGATCTTGCGGCACCTCCCCGTAGCCTTTGATCTCCTTGGAGGCATGCAGCGCGATGGCGGGGACGTGCTCGGGCGGGCTGGGAGGCTCGGGCGAGGTGAGCTTGTTCGGATCGTAAAGATCCCAGTATTTTTTCGGCGCGACGAAGGGGAGGTGCGGTCGCCAAAATCCGACGGCGAGAAAAAAGGGCTGCCCGCTCACGGGTTGATCGCGCAGCATGGCGGCGGCGAGATTGGCGATCTGGCCATCGCGATAAGCGGTGTCGGGCACGTCGTGGGCTTCGGTGACGGGGGCTTTGTAGGTGGGTTTTTCCACGCCGGGTTGAGGCGGGGTGTTTTTGAAAACCGTGTCGTCAGCGTGACTGCCTTCGAATAGGACTTCATCGATGGACCAGGAGCGGCGGTCTTTGGTCTCGCCCATGTTGTGGAAGATTTTGCCGATGTCCTGGCAGAAGTAGCCGTGGTTTTTGAAGTACTGCGGCAGGGTCACCAGGGTGGATCCTCCCTGAACCGTGTCGCGGAAGTATTTGCGCAGGTCATCGACGCCGACGGTGTTGGGTCGCAAGCCGGTGAGGAAGGAGGAACGAGAGGGATTGCAAACCGCTTGCTGGCAGTAGGCGCGCTCAAAGGTGAGCCCGCGCTGGGCGAGCCGGTCGAGATGAGGCGTGATGGCGTTGGGATCTCCGTAGGGTCCGATGGCGCAGTTGAGATCGTCTGCGACGATGAAGAGGACGTTGGGATCAGCGGCGAGGAGTGGCAGCGCGGCGGTGAGGAGGAGCAGGTGGACGAGGCGTTTCATGATGATTCGGAGTGGCAGTTGCCCTGCTGCCTGAGCGGTGGGAGGTGGCTAGTTGGAGACTTCAGAGGATGCGATTTCCGAACAACCGCAGGCCGTGCAGGGTGAGATCGGGATCGACGTGGATGGGCTGGTCTGCGCGCATGCCCTGGATGATCCAGGCGGCATCACCTCCGGTGGCGACTACGACAGGGGCGCGTGGGGTGGGAGGCAGCTCGGCTTTGACGGCATCCAGCAGGCCCTGCACCATGCCGCGATAGCCGATGGCAGCGCCGGCGAGGATGGCCTCCTGAGTGGACTGGCCGATGGCGTGCGGGGGCTCCCGCAGGTCCACGCGCGGCAGCAGCGCGGTACGCTCATGCAGGTAGTCCGTCATCAGCCGGAGACCCGGGGCGATGATGCCGCCGATGTAGCAAGCGTCGGCGGCGACGATGTCAAAGGTGACGGCGGTGCCGAAGTCAATGCCGATGCCAGGTGCGCCGTATTGATGGGCGAGGGCGATGGCGTTGGCGAGACGGTCGGGCCCGATGCTGGCGGGTTCGGGATATCGAATGCCGATGCCGAGATCCGCCTGATGCGTGAGCACGTGCAGCCGCGCGCCCAGGGCCTCTTGAAAAACGGGCAGGACGGCGGGCACCACGGTGCAGAGGATGGCGGGCAAAGCGGGCCAGCCGTCCAAGACCTGCCGCACCTGCGCAGCGCTGAGGCCGGGGGTGGCGTGCTCGCGACGCTCCAGGATGGCGGTGGCAGAGGCGAGTCCGAATTTCACCCGGCCATTGCCGACATCGATCAATATCTGACGGGGATCACGAGCCATGGGAAGGATGGTGAGAGAGGCGGGTTAGTCTGTGGCGGTGCCACCAAAAAAGTGCGCCAAAGCTTCCATCATGCCGAGGCTGGCGGTGCGCGATGCCACAAAGCCGCCGTGACTGCGGACATGCTCTTTGATCGGCTCCAGCGCGTTGCCGGGGCAGGCGATGCGGTGGGCGTAGCGCGGATGGAGCATGGAGAGATCGTTGTAGTTATCACCGGCAGCAAAGACCTGTTCGGCGGTGAGATTGAGCTGGCGGGCCAGCTCGCCCAGGGCGCTGCCTTTGCTGTAGCGAGCGTGGGAAAAGCGCAGGTAGATGCCGTTGCGTTGATAACCCAGATCCGGCAGGGCAGTCTGCTGCTGCGCGATCCACTCGCACAGCTGATCCATGGAGGCGTTGCTGCGGGCGACGAGTGCCGTGTCTCCCTGACCGCCCTCCACCACCTCGGCCTGATGTTCGGCGGCGAGTTCGCGCATCGCTCGAAAGAAGCTGGAGTGATCTTTGACAAAACGATCATGGGCCTTGCGGGCCTGGCGGTTCCACGGGCCGTAGTCCGTCCAGCGGCGGAAGGTGCCGGGGCGGTAGATATCGCACTCGCGGGCGATCAAGTAGTCTGGCTCCATGAACACGCCGTACTGGGCGAGGCCGAGCAGGGTCTGACTCAGGCTGCGGCCGGTGTTGATGACCCAGGCAGCTCCCTGCTGGCGCAGACCGCGGATCATGTCTCCCAGGGCAGGATGAAAAATGGGGTCCGACTCGGGATGCACGAGGGTACCATCAAAGTCGAAGCTGAGCAGGAAAGTCGGAGTCCGGGCGGCCATGAGCGAGACGCCATGTACTGGCACAGTCCTAGCCGAAACGCGAACGCTGAATGTCACACGGTGGCGCGGCAGCCCTCGACTAGCGGGCCGCTGCGGCGTGGTCGGCCACCCAAAAGGCTGCGCCCGCCCCCTCAGCGTCAGCCATCGGGCTGGAGCCGAGTCCGCGCGCGCAGAGCCAGGCCGCCTGACTGCAAAAAGCCACCTCCCGCCAGCCCAACTGCGCGGCCCAGCGGCGGTAGTCGGTGGCGTTCACGTCGGCGGTGAGATCCTGCCTTCCCGGGCTCTCATAAATCGCCGCCCCTTCATTGCGCTGGTGAATCACATATCCGCGCACCGTACCCCGAGGCCGCCGCTGGTAGAGTGCGGGGAATTCATCGCCATAGTCGATGCTCAGCATGCGGCCTGCCTGCCAGTAGGGAGCCCAGCCCGCCAGCCAACGCTGCACGCTAGCGTGCACCTCCACCCGCTGGCCCGGCCGCGCCCAGCCCGTGGTGAGTGCGCTGGCATCCGACGGTGGCGTCTCGCTTTTTCGCAGCTCTTCGCCGATGACCCGGCCCGCTCGGTGGCGTACCCAGACCTCGCGCCAGCCATCCTCGCTCAGCTCGTAGCGATCGCAGGGGAAGGCATCCAGCAGCTCGTTGTGAAAAATCCACGCCCTGCCTTGAGCCGCCGCCAGGGCCTGCTCCACGCTGTCATGCCAGCGTAGTTTGGCCGCGCCCAATCGGGCCTGCTGCGCCTGCCGCAGGGGTGTCGATTTTTCCACCAAATGAAAGGTCCACCGCAACCTCCGCCACAAGCCCAGCTGCCGCCGCACCGCCTGCATCAGCTCACCACTGCCGGGGCCGATCTCGACGACGTGGCGGATGCCGGGCACCTCGGCGGCGCATTCCCGCAGCCAGTGCGCGATGCCGCTGGCCAAGCCCCCATCCAGGGTGGCGGCGGTGGCAAAGTCTCCCCGTCGTCCGATGTCCTGGATGCGGCGGCTGTAGTACCCCCGCTGCGGATCGTACAACGCCCGCTCCATCCATTGCCGGAAGGGCTCGGCAGCGTCGCCCTCGGCAGCCGCTCCGCTCACCCTTCGGCGTAGGCCTTGCGGACCTCCTCCGCCAGGATTTGCAGGCCCTCCCGCACCACGGCTTCGGGCTGGGAGTAGGTGATGCGCAGGCACTCGTGCTGATGCTGCCAGGCCTCCTCCAGGCCGAAGAAAAAGTAGTGCCCTGGCACCACCAGCACCTCCCGCTCCTTCAGCCGACGGTACAGCTCCGCCGAGGTCACCGGGCAGTCGCGCAGCCACAGCCACAGGAAAAATGCGCCCTGAGATTCGTGCAGGGCATAGGGCACCGCATCACCCAGAGCCTCGCTCAGCACCGCCTCGGCAAAGTCGCGCCGCCGTTGATAAAACGGGCGGATCACCTCGCGCGCGCATCGCGTCAACGTGGCGTCTTCCAGCAGCGGCTGCAGCAGCGCCTGACCGATGTTGCCGTTGGCCAGGGCCACCACAGAGTTCATGTTGGCCAGCGCCGTCACCACGGATTCATCCGCCACGATCACCGAGGTGCGCAGCCCGGGCAGGCCCAGTTTGGACAGGCTGATGGAGGCGATGATGCCCTCATCCCACACCGGTTTCCAGTCCACATAGATCGCTCCGGGGAAGGGCATGCCGTACGCTTGATCCAGGATCAAAGGCACCCGCTGCTCACGCGCCAGTTCCCGCAATTGATCCAGCTCCTCCGCCGACACCACGTTGCCCGTCGGGTTCGTGGGGCAGGACAGGCACAGACCCGCCGTTTGAGGCGAGAGCCGTGCCCGCAGTCGCTCAAAATCGATGTGGTACTTGAAGCGATGCGCACCCCGTTGCTCGATCTGGCCCGGCACCGAGGCCAAAGACTCAGCGTGCAGCCCCTGGTTGGCGTAGCCGATGTAATCCGGCGCGATGGGATACAGCATCTGCCGTCCGCCGCTGCCACCGACCAGCAGCATTTGCAGGTAGAAAAAAGCCGCCTGACCGCCGGGTAGGACCGCAATGTTTTTGGCCTCGCAGCTCCAACCGCACTCGCGTTGCAAAAAGGCCGCCATCACCTCGCGAAAGCGGGTGTTGCCAGCGGGAGGATCGTAGTTCACCAGCGCCCGATCCAGCCGATCGGGTTCCTCATCCACCAGCGCCCGCCATTGATCCCGCCACAGCGCCTGCATCTCCGGGATGGCCGCCGGATTGCCGCCGCCCAGCATGCGCATGTTCGGGTGGGTGGAAAGCGCCTGCCCCAGATCATCCATCAGCTCCTGGATGCCGCACGGCCCCCCCAGCTTCGCTCCCAGATCAGAAAACACCGGTTTCATGAGCATTCATCGCGCCGGAGGGCATCAGAATCAACGCACGTTTCCGAAGTCACCTCCCTACCTCCGCGCGGATGGCTAGTGTCGGTGAGGCCAACTCCAAGCCAGCAGGGTCAGCCCACTGCCCAACACCAGAAAAACCAAGCCACTTCCCCACTGCATCTGGTCGAGCACACGCTGCACGCCGGAGTCCAATTCACCCGTGCCACTGAGATCGGCAAACTCCAGCACCCGCTCCATAGCCTGGCGGTAGATCGCCACGCAGGTCCCTCCCAAGATCCCCAAACTCAGCAGCGCCACCGCCGCACCCAGCGGCCGCCATTTCCGCAACCATGGCAAGGCCAAAGCCGCTACGCTCAGGGCGATCATGCAGCCGACCGCCAGATCTGCCCCCCCCAGCGCGGTCTCGCTGAATCGCACGGTTCCCACCACCGGGATTTTGACCAAAGGCAGGATCAATCCCGCACCGACCGCAGCGGCACCCACTATGGCCACTGCAGCGCGGGCCCCATGGCGGCGCACTCGGCCGGTGAGGGGCTCGGCTCCTCCTTCCGAGATCGAAGCGGATTGGGCTGAAGACATGATGATGGGAGTGGGGATTTGGATCTCTCAACGAGACTTTGAGAGGAAGAGCTTACCTGCCGTTTTGGCGTCGCCACAAAGTGCCCAGCGCCACCAAATAGCAGCCGCCAAACCAACCCATCAGAAACTGGGCGGAGAGGTAAGCCGGCGTGGTGTCGAGATACACATCTGCAGCCAGAGGTGGGGAGTTGCCCTCCCCGCTGCGCGCCCCTTTCAAGAGCACATCAGGACGTTCAGAGACGGAGTCTTTGCCTTCGACCAGGGCGCGCTGTCCCAGTTTCTCGCGATCCACCACCAGGTTTTGCCACGATTCATTGACCTCTGAGACGCGGTTGTAGTGAGTCACCTGTCTGTCAAACCGCACCTCATCGCTGTCATAGGGAGCCCGCGCCTTAAAGGAGGGGACCTTGCTGTCGTCGCTCATGTCCGTCATGTGCCGTCCGTGGACGAGAGAGACATCCATGATCCGCTGCAGATTGAAGCTGGGCAGCACGCGACTCACCGCATAGACCGCATCCGCCATGTTGGGTGCCGTCACCACAAAGGCACCAAAGAGAATCTGCGGAATCAGAATCAGCGGCACCCACATCACCGCCTGCGTTGGGGTTTGCACCATGGCAGAAATGGCCAGCCCAAGGCCCACGCCAACGGCGGAGGCCAGCACCAGCGCCAGCAATCTCAGACCGATCAATTCGCCGATGAAAATCCTCCACGACACGCTGCCACTGCCAATGCCGAGCAGCTCCCGCTGCTTCAAATCGTCTTGGGGAATGAGGCGCACGCCCAGAGCCCCCTCCACATTGGGCCGCGCGCGAAACAGCCAGGTCAGCCACTCCAGCACCCGATACTCCCCACTCGCAAACGACAGACCCGTGGGGTTGAAGGGAGCCGTCGTCGGCGAAAAAATCGAAGATGCCGCCCGGCGATCCTCAACGGATCCTGAAGGAGCGCTGGCGGCACTGCCTTGAGACTCGCTTTCCGGCTCCGCATCCAGTCCGATGATGGTGAAGCTTTCGAACTCGGAGTCCGAAGCTTCCTCCTTCGCCGGGGCGGTCGGTTCAGCCGCTGCAGTCGTCGCCCCGTCAGGAGAGCGGTAGGCCTTTTCCACGAAGGTACGCCAAGTCACATCTTGGGCATCAAAAAAGCGCTGGGCAAAGTTTCGCTGGGCGTAATTCAAACGCAGCCGCTTCTGCACCTGCGCCAATTCTTTGTCTGGATCCAGGTCATGATCCCGGCACCACTGCACAAAGGCGTCAAATTTGCGCCGGGCCTGGGCACGCTCCTTGGTGGGATCCAATCCCTGCTCTCGGCACCACACATCGAATCGATCCTCTGGCACCAGCTGCCCTTCCGCCGTCTCGATCTGCATGCCATGCGGAGCCACCTCTCCCGAGGCCAAAACCATGATGTCCGCATCGGATTCGTTTCCACCCGGCAGGCGGTCGGGATGGAAAAGATGGGAACTCGCCAGCACGATGGCAAACAGCAAGATCGCCTGAACGGTGGTGATGAACGTCCAAAACCCAAACTTCGCGATCAGATAGGCATTAAGCCCAAGACCGGCCAGCCGCTCCCGTCGAAAAACCGCCAGCTCCGCCACAATCTGCTGGGCACCGTTGCTGCAACCAAACCACAACGTGGCGATGACACACAGAAACATCTGCAAAACCGGGCTGTCATCCACCCATCCCACCATCAGGCCGATCGCAACCGCCTGAAGAATGAGGAACAGATAGTTCAGCGGCGCGCTCACTAGGATCGACCACTGGCGAGCCAGCAGCACGCCCAAACTGACGAGGAAACCCGCACCCGGTCGGCGCTGCTGCTTCCATGTGGGGGGCCGGGTGCTGACGTCGGTCGGCAGCGGATCGGCAGGCTGGAAAAAGGCGGACTGCTTGAATTCATCCTCCCATTTCTTCGCCTCGATATCTTGCTCCGCAGCCTCGACATCGGGCTTCAGTGCCTTGCCATAGATGAGCGGGATTTTCTGCAGCAGGTAGTCGCGACTAGTGCTGCCTGCGCCCGAATCCCCAAGCGAATCTCCCGTGGTGTGGCTGGGGAAGGAGCTACCGTGATGGCCGTAGGAGCCCAGGCTCCCGCCGGCCACGGACATCCCCGAGACGCTGGCGTCTGCTCCCCCCGGATCTCCCAGATCCAAAAAGAAACGAGACGCATTTTCGGGGCTGCCGTGGTAAATCAAGCGGCCCCGGGAGATGTAGGCCAGACGATCCAGCAGATTGCTGCTCTGCAGGACGTGCGTGGTGCAGGCCGCTCCGATGCCACGGTTCCGGGTCAGCTTCTGCAAGGTGCCCATCAAATCTCTCTCCGTCTGTGGATCCAAACCGGAGGTCGGTTCATCGAGGAACAAGTAATCCGGGCTGGCCAACAGTTCCGTCGCGATGCTGACCCGCTTGCGTTGACCGCCGGAGAGTTGATGGATTTTTTTAGCGGCGTGTTCGGCCAGAGCCAGTTCTTCCAGGACTTTGTGGATGAGATCTTTGCGCTGAGCCGCCGTCGCCTTGACTCGCAGTCGGGCGGCGTAGGTCAACGCGTCGATCACGCGCAGCTCTTTGTGAACGATGTCGTCCTGCGGCACATAACCGATGTTGGCCCGTGCCACATCTCGGGAAGACTCCAGGAGCCCGCCCTCCACATACACGGCACCTTGACTGACGCTACCGATGCCACACAGAGCATTGAGCAGGGTGGACTTGCCTTGGCCCGAACCACCGATTACCCCCAAAAACTCCCCCTTCAGCAGGTCCAAACTCACCTCGTGGAGGATGCGTCCACTGTCCACATCCACGCAGAGATCCTTGCCCTGCAGGCTGCCGCCACCTCCGACGTGGTGCAGATGTTGGCCCGTGAACTTGAACGTGTAATACGGACAGGTCGGAATTTGAATGCAGTCCCCCAGGCCCAAACGCAGCTCATCAAATTGCTGAATCCCATTCAACTTGCTCCTCATCTGGGAGTTGGTGTTGAGATTGAGCAGGTAGAGGTCTTTGCCGCGCCATTCGAGTTTGGCTTGGCGGCTGGAGATCCGCCGCCCTTTGTTGGGATGCGTCAGATCTGGATCCAGCTCGAGTTTGCGGATGCCTTCGTCATCCCGTGGCGGCCCCCGCCCGATCAGCAGGCCACCCTCCAGAGACACATCCACCACGGGGCGGCCCTGCAAAGTCGGAGGCGCAGGCGTGCGTTGGTAAAGCAGCAGGACATTCTCGCAGCGCAGGATGGAGCGCCATAGGCGCAGCAGTCGGGAGCTTCGTGCTGCCACCAGACTGTAGTCCACGTAGAGGGGCACATCGGTTTGGTTGGATACCCGCCAGCAGCAGGTTTTGGCATCCCATTCAAAATTAAGGGTGCCTGCGCCCCAGCCCGAGTGCGCCACGGTCAGATCGCAATCTTGAGCCTCCCCCACCGTGAAGCTGGATTCGCTACTTCCGGTCCACTCGTTGCTATGGGCCAGCATGCCCTTCCCACCAGGTAGCTGGGCCGGAGACCCCCAGGTCTGGGAAGAAAGTTGGTATGCAGTGAGGCGGCCTTCCATGGGCTCTCAACGGGAGTGCAGTTGGGGGCGCAAACGCCTCAGCGATCCGGGAACTCAATGCGAATCGCATTGGGATTGTGAACCTGCGGTTTGGAAGGGTTCAGATTGCGAGGATCCGTCGGGGTTGAATTGGAAGATGCCTCTTGCGCAGGGCTGGCTGGTTGCCCTGCAAGGGACTTCCGCAGTTCATTTTGAAGTTGTTGGATCAATTTTTCTTCCGTCTCCAAAAGACGTTGATCGACCTGCGCAAGAATCTTGTCATTGCCCTCCTTTTGGGAGGCCTCCGCCTGAGCCCGGATCTGACTCAGTTCCTGTTCCACCCGCTTCAAGGTGTCTTCAATGACGTGGAAGCTCAGTTCAAAGCGCTTCTCCCGCTCTTCAAATTCGCTTTTGAAAAATTCATACATCTTGAGGGTTTCCGCACTGCGGTCCTGACAGCCGCAGGCAGCCCCTGCAATCCCAAGAATGATCAGCCAATGAGTGAAATTTTTCATAATCAATGGTAGCTACAAAAGGCCTTCAGAGGCCAGCTGCAAACCTACCTGGACTCAACTTTGCAACAAGCAAAATATCCGCGATTCGATCCTCATTTAGCTCGGACCAAAGCTAAACTCGTAGAGCCTCAATCAAGATCCGGATCTCTTCGTCAATCGTTTCTTTGTCGCGCGTGTTCAGCGTCTCCGCCACTTCCTCGCGCAATTTTTCCCCAAAACGGATTCGCAACCGGCGGATCTTTTGGCGGACGGCGACGTCGGAGACCCCGAGGGCTGCGGCCAGTTCTTTGGAGCTAGCATCTTCTGCATCGTCGCCGACTCCAGAGATACTCGGCTCTAAAAGCTGAAACTCCACCTCATGCCCGCGTGCGATCTCTTCCTGGCGCAGCTTGTCCTGGGCGCGACTCAAAATCATCACGGCCCAGGATCGCTCAAAGGCGTGCTCGGGGGTTTCGGATTCGGAGGCCTGCGGCTCGTAGCCATTGAATTCCTCGAGGTTTTCCCATGAAACATGGGTGTGGTCTCCGCCGCGTTTTTGCGCGCTATCCTTCTTCCACTGATGTTGCATGTAGCGCTTGAAAGCGATGAGGAGGTAGCTGCGCAGCTTTCCTCGATCAGGATCCGCCTTTGCCAAAAGGCCTTTCTCCAAAAGGTGGGCAAAGAAGCCCTGGGTGAGGTCCTCCGCGTCTTCTGGGTGACTCGTCGAACGGCGCGCAAAGGCGTACAACGGCTTCCAATAGCGCTCGCAAAACGCTGCCATGGCCTGATTGGAGGTTTCTCCTTGGGGCTCGGCGGACTGTCCCACCCAGGTCCAGCGGGTTGGCGGAAATTGCCATTCATCACTCATGGGTTCGTCTCGGGCGGAGTTGCTTCAGTCAGATTCAACGGAAAGGCGAGGGTGGGATCCTTCTCCATGGCTCGCTGCCAAGCAGTGAGGACCAAGCGACCCAAAAACCGCTCTGGAGGATCGGTCAAACCGGTGGTGGGAGAGCCCAAAATGTTCCACTCAGGGCTGCCGGGCTGCGTCTGCTGCGATGGGATTTGCAATCCCAGAATCCAGCGCGCCAGTTGCGCCACTGAATTCGCCGAATCCCGTTGCCCCGCTGCCAAGGTGAGCCACTGACGTGCCTCATCAATCTCGCGATTCCTGAGAGCTGCGATCCCGCGCACCAAAGCGATCTCATCACTCCCCGGGACAGCGGCCTCCCAACGCACCGCCTGATTTTGGATGGCTTGTTGGACATCGTCTCCCGATGACCAGCGCAACAGCGTCGCCGCGGCGAGGGCAAAGTCGGTGACGTTCTGGGCTTGGCGGGCTTCATCGATCAGGGCCGGAAAATCGAAGTCCGCTCTTTCGCCCGCTAGCTCGCGGTAGAGCGCACCCCAGATCTGGTGCATGCATTTGGCGGGCTCACCCGCAGCGGCACCTTGATCGGCCACCTCCGCCGCCTCCGAGAAGCGTCCGCAGCGGGCCAGCGCCTCCCCCAACAGCTTCGCGTACTGGCTGCGGGTGGTGGTGGAAACGGGGGCTCGCGGATCTGGCATCGTTTTGAGGACGCCGAGCGCCCGCACGAGCAGCGCGCGGCTTGCTTTGGCCTCCGTCGGGGGGAGATGTTCAGCCCGTGCAATCAAATTGGCCGCCAACCCCATTTTCGCCCCGAGAAAGGTGTCCCAATCCACCAACGTGTCAGCGCGGTAGATGCCGACCAAGTCTTCGAGAGCTTGTGTCTCGGTTTCCCAATCGCCTTGCTTTTGAGCGATCTCTTTGAGCGTATTCAGGACCTGCACCGCTTCTTGGGGTTGCTGGCTCTGAAGATGAGCCGTTGCGAGACGCCGCAGCGAACTCATCCTCTCGGAGTCTCCCAAGCTCTGGCGCAGGAGCCACTCTTGATGGAACGCCTGGGCGGCCGCCGCAGGTTTTCCCTGAGCGGAGAGAATGAGGCCTTCCAGGCAATGGAAATCCACCGCGACCAGCAACCGAAAGGGAGCCTCCTGGGTCTTGCCGCTGAGGATCGCCCGCGCCTGACGCAGCGCGGCGAGAGCCTCATCGTACTGTCCCATCTGGGCGAGAAAAAGGGCTTCTTGCCGGAGATACCAGCCTGAGACTGGAGAGTGCCGTAGCCCATCCGGCCAAAACTCTTGTTTCTTTTGCCGCAGCCGCTCCAGGCCGACTTCGGGGTGGTTTGGAAAGGCTGCATCCACTGCTTGCAGCGCGCCCAGGATGTGTTGCCCATCCTGAGATTTGACGCCGAAAATCGGATGCACAGGGTCTATCGCGGACGGCCTGTTTTTCAAACAACGCTCCAGGGTCTGCCGCAAGGATTGGTGGACGGCAGCATCCAATTTCACCTCATCGAGCGAGGTCGCCTGCCAGGTGTGCTCCACCACCTTGCACCAGGCACTTTGCACGTCAGCGATCCAGCTCTCCACAGGTAGCGTAGCCGTGAGGGATGCGCCCTCCTCCGCCACGTCACTCCACATCTGCGCAGCCTCACCGAGCCGACCAATCCGGGTCAGTGCCCGTGCCAGGACGCTGCCGACCTGCATGCTGAGATCGGGATCATCCGTCAGCTGCTGCTTGCGCCGCTCATTGGCGGAGCGCACCAGGGAGCGGACCGAATCGCCATCGATGATGAGGTCTTCACAACTGTCCAGTTCCTCAAACATGCCCCCCAAGAAAACGGCCGCCGCCTGCTGCTTGGAGGTTTGCTGGGCCAATTCCAGCTCCACTTTCAATCGATCCTTTGCCTCAGCTTCAGACTTCATCCAGCTGGACAAAGCAGTGATCGAGGCCACAACGGCCGCGCCGGCCAACAGCGTCAAAGCCTTGTTGCGCCCCACCCAACGCCGTGCCGTGTAGAGCGGCTCTCCCTTCCGCGCAGCCACCGGTTCGCGGTCGATGAAACGCTGCAAGTCTGCGGCCAAGGCCTCCACACTTTGGTACCTCTGTCTCGGATCTTTGCGCAGGCTTTGGGCAATGATGGCGTCCAGGTCGCCTTGCGTGGCGCGGACCAGCCCTCGGGGCGTGTCACCGCGCCGACGGGCTGCCTCCTGCATCGTGTTGAGTTCGGCTTTGCTCTCGATCCGCTGGCTGGCAGTCGGAGGCTCCTCATGCAGCACCCGCTCAAAGAAACTTAGCATTGAGTCTCGATCCACCGCCAGCCGCGACAGCGGCGTCTCTCCCGTGCACAACTCAAACAGCAAAATGCCGAGTGCAAAAACATCCGACGTGACCTCCACATCGGCCTCAGCATTGACCTGCTCAGGACTCATGTACTGAGGCGTGCCCTCCACCGGAGCTAAAGGGGCCGCATCCAGAGGTGGATTGGAATGGGTGATCTCGGCTAGATCACGAAAGCGACAGATGCCAAAGTCGATGATTTTGGGTGAGCAACCGCCATCGGTGGTTTTTTCCACCAGGATGTTGGACGGCTTGATGTCCAAATGAAGGATGCCCTTGAGGTGCGCATGCTGCAGCGCCTGGCAAACCTGAATGACCAAGGCCACCCGCGCCTTGATCCCCATTTTTTCCTGATCACAAAACAACGTAATCGGCACGCCATCGACCCAATCCATCACCAAGTAGGGAAGCCCACCTTCGGTCATGCCCACCGCCCGTGCTGCGACGATGCCTGGATGGTGCAATCGAGACAACACTCGGCGCTCCGAATCGAAGCGATGCCCGAGTCGGGAGACGGCGTCACTCCGCAAAAACTTCAAAGCCACTCGCTGGTTGTAAAGATCCAACTGTTCCGCCATCCAAACTACCCCGCACCCACCCTCACCCGCCAAGGTCAACAACCGATAGTTGTCCCCGATCTCCATGCCCTCGGCAAGCTCGCCAAAGCTCGGATCATCCAGACAGCTATCGGTCCCCCTCACGCCGAGCCCCATCAGTCCCAGCAGGTGGTCGTTTAATTTGGGAGTTTTTTCCCCGGGAGATAGCACCCCTTACCTAAAGCCTCCCGGGCTCTCCATGTCAATCCTTCAGCGAATCCATGTTAAAGGAATCGCACAGGAACTGGGTAGGGAAGGCGTCCGCAAAAAGTTTGATGCCCTTTTGCGCAGCGCTACCAGCTTGATTTGAACCAGTCCACGAATGCCTTTGACATCAACCCGCGCTCCGCGCATGATTCCGCTCCTGATTCCAGCGGGTGTAGTTCAATGGTAGAACGAGAGCTTCCCAAGCTTTAGACGTGGGTTCGATTCCCATCACCCGCTCCAGGCAGTCCGCTTCAGTGGTGCGGCGAGATGAAGCGGCCGCCCTTTCCAGGGAATTTTTGCTGGGCTTCGTCAGCTTCAACTCCCTCAACCATCGGAGAACCGGAAAGACGGAGCTTGGTGAAAGACTGATCGATCTCTCCCGAGTCGAGCCTTGGTGCGGCTGGAGCTGATCGGCGCGAAGTCTTGAGGTGAAGGATGAACCAACCCTTCCTATCGGCACCGCATTCTCCTTAATGTCTCGGCAGAACGAGCTGCCAAATTTTTGGAAGTCTTTTTTTGTCACAATTTTACCATGGCGGGAATTCTCTTCCGTACAGATTCATACGATCGACCCTTTTCTCCCCACCCATCGAACCTTTCCAATCATGAACGAGCCCAACGATTCGATGCTCCCTTCTGGAAACGCTCCGGACTCTGCCAGCCTGCTTTTCCCCGAAATTCCCGGATACCAGATCCAGGGCGTTTTGGCTCAGGGTGGCATGGGGGTGGTTTATTATGGCGTCCAGGTCGCGCTGGGGCGTCCGGTGGCGATCAAACTGACCACCGCCGGTGCATGGGGCACTGAGCTGGAGGCGGAAAATAGCGCGCGTTTTGTCGAGGAAGCGCGATCCATGGCCCTGCTGGAGCACGCGGGCATCGTGCGGGTGTATGACTTTGGCACCACGGTGGATGGTCAGCTTTTTCTGGTGATGGAGCTGGTCCAGGGGGCCAATCTCGAGCGGGTGCTGGCGGAACGGGGCACCCTGCCTCCCGCCGAGGCTGCCGCCATCGCCGCGCACGTCAGCGATGCCTTGGCCTACGCCCATGACCACGGTTTGCTGCATGGCGACGTCAAACCCGCCAACGTTCTGGTGGATCAACAGGGCGGCATCCATGTGGCCGATCTGGGGCTGTGTCGGGCGCTCGGTCAGGAGCGCGGGCTGGGTGAAGTCACTCTCGGCACTCCGGGGTACGCTGCGCCCGAGCTGTTCGCGGCGGGCAGCCTCGTCGATGGCCGGGCCGACATCTACGCGTTGGGAGCCATGCTCTATGAGATGCTCATCGGCAGCGCACCTCAGTTCCCAGGAGAATCTCCTGCCGCCGTCCAGACCTCGATCCCCAACGCGCTCGATGCCATCGTGGTCAAGGCCACCCAGGAAGATCCTGCGGCTCGGTTTTCCACCATGAGGGAGATGCGCCTGGCGCTCGACGCGGCGCTCGATCCCAAGGCTCTCCTCCCCGGCACCCGCCAGCCGCTCCTGGCTGGGAGCAGTGCTCCCCTGCCCTCCTCGACCCGACGCAGCGCTCGCCCCAGCCTGCCCATCGGATCCATCTTCGCGGCGCTCGCCGTCGTGGCTCTCGGCATTTGGGCGCTCAAATTTCGTCAGTCCGCCGCCACCGAGTCGGATCGCACCGCTACCGCCGCGTCCGAGGCTCCCACCGATGCGCTCGTCGTCCCCATGGAGACGTCCCCACAGCCCACGCCGATGGTGGATCACTCGCCGCCCGAGCCGCTGCCACCCAACGGACCCTCGGCGGAAATCGTCCGACGTCTGGACGACTTGGAGATGCATTTTTCCAATGCTCTGACCAGCAAAGCAGACGAGCCCCACGACGCGGCTTTGCTCCAGCTCACGCAGGGCTACCAGCTCGCTCTGCGGAAGGCCGCCGATCGCGCCGCCAAGGCGGGTCGCCCCGCCGAAGTGGCCGCCCTACGGCAGGAGGCGGACCGCGTGGAGTTGAAACCCGGTGTCCCAGAGAACGCCGCCGCTGAGCAGACCCAGGGCAAGCTGGCCACCCTGCAAAACACCTACCGCGCGGAAAGCCAGCGCCTCGAGGTACAGCGTCTGCGCACCGTGGATCAGCTGTTCCAGACTTATCTCGACACCCTCGCCAGCTGGCTGCCCGAGCTGCAAGCCAAGTCCGACGCCCAATCCTCCCTCGACGCTGCCGAGGTCGATGCCCGCCGCTCCGAGGTCGCGGATCGCCGCCACACCTTCGTGCCGCCCAACCGCATCGCCGAGTTGGAAGACGCCATCGCCAGCTACGAACAGCAGCGTCAGGCTGCCACCGTCGCCGCACGCCAGCCCAGCTCACCGACCGCGCCTCCCACACCCGCCCAGGTCGATGCACCGTTGCGACTCCGCACTCGCATTTCATCCGGGAAAAGTGATCGCCTCTCCAAAGTCGAGATGTTTGATGATCGCGCGCTGAAGCTCTCCTTCACCGTGGACGTGCAGAACGATGAAGTCGCCCGTGACCTCGTCGGAGCCAAAGCCAAGCTGGTCGCGTTTGGCCGTGACGTGCTCGACTCCAAGCAATTCAAGGTGCTCAGCGCCGAGAATTTCACCGTCGATGTCCCCCACCAGAGCAGCATCCGGCTGGAGGGGAAACGCTTCTCCGCCGAGTACGACGACACCGGTGTGGCGCTGTTTGGTCACAAGTATCACGGTTATGCCTTCGTGATCACCGACACGGCAGGCAAGGTCATTTACACCGCAGCGAGCCCCTCGAGCTGGGGCACTCATCCCGAGAAAATCGCCAGCCTCAATACGGGTGCCATCGTCGATCGCGACTTGCGCACCATCGAGTGACCCGCCTCAGCCGAGCGGTAAGGCCCTCAAACACCGCGCCAATCCGTCGGAGCGCGTGCGGCTTTGCAGGCGGGCCTCCTTTTGCTCGCGGTTCAGCTTTTTAAACCAGCGCTCGGCCCGCAGCGCCGCACCGTGACTGGCCGCCTGCCAGCGCCGCAGCAGCTTCACCGGCCCGCGCCCTCGCGTGTAGCGCGCGCCTGTGCCGGCGTTGTGCTGCTGCAGCCGCCGCTTCACATCCGTGGAGATGCCGCAGTAAAGCGAGCCGTCCGCGCAGCGCAGCACGTAGAGAAACCAGCGTTTCTCACCGGCCGCCGCCGCATCAGACGTTGAAGCGGAACTCGACGACGTCGCCATCGTGCATCACGTACTCCTTGCCCTCGATGCGCAGCTTGCCCTTCTCCCGCGCTTTGGCGTGGGAGCCGAGTTCCACCAGATCGTGAAAATGCACCACCTCCGCCGCGATGAAGCCGCGTTCAAAATCGCTGTGAATCACCCCGGCCGCTTGCGGAGCCTTCATCCCCTTGGTGATGGTCCAGGCCCGGGTCTCTTTTTCCCCCGTGGTGAGGTAGGTCTGCAGGCCCAGCAGGTCATAGACCCCCTTGATCAGCTGCGCCACCCCGCTATCCTGCACCCCGATGTCTTTCAGGTACTCAGCTGCCTCCGCTGGATCTAGATCGATCAGCTCACTCTCGATCGCCGCACTGATCACCACCGCCGAGGCATTGTGTGAGTTGGCCGCGTAGTCTCGCACTTTGGCGACGAGACGATGCGCCGCCGGATCATTGCTGGCCTCCGCCAACTCGGACTCCGACACATTGCAGGCGTAGATGCAGGGCTTGGAGGAGAGCAGGAAAAAGCTCTTCATCAGCTTCCGCTCGTCATCGCTGAGTTCCAGCGTGAAGGCCGGTTTGCCCTCGTCGAAGTGGGGGATGAGCTTTTCGCAAAGCTCCAGTTCCGCTTTGGCCTCCTTGTCGTTTTGTTTGGCCTTCTTCGCGTTGCGCTCCTTGCGCCGCTGCACCGCATCCATGTCCGCGAGGATGAGTTCCGTATTGATGACCTCGATGTCGCGGATCGGATCCACACTGCCATCCACGTGGTGGATGTCGTCACTCTCGAAGCAGCGCACCACGTGGACGATGGCATCCACCTCCCGGATGTGACTGAGGAATTGATTGCCCAAGCCCTCTCCCTGACTGGCACCTCGCACCAGACCCGCGATATCGACAAACTCGATCGCCGCCGGCACCAGCTTGTGCGATCCCGAAAGCTTCGACAGCACCTCCAACCGTTCATCTGGCACCGTCACCACCCCCTGGTTGGGTTCGATGGTGCAAAAGGGATAATTGGCGGACTCCGCCTTCCGCGTGCGAGTGACGGCGTTAAAGAGCGTGGATTTGCCAACGTTGGGGAGACCTACAATACCGGCGGTGAGCATAAGGACGCGCAACCTACCGGGAGATCGGGATTTGGGAATTTGAAATTTGGGATTTCAAAAACTCTGCCCCCG
>JAGRPD010000235.1 GCA_020439875.1 Verrucomicrobiales bacterium | reverse complement strand
ACACCCGTTCCCCGTCCGCTCCGGGTCCCGCCGGGTTGGCTGCTGCATGCCTCCGGCAATCTTCTCCACCCTTGGAATGCGCTGCCGGAAGCCGTCGCTTGGCTGGCTCAGCTCGCCAGCGGACCCCTGACCGTGCCGCCGGCGGAATGGTTGGCCCAACGTCCCATTTGGGAGACCGGCTTCCACATCGACCTTGATCCCGCCTTGGAATCCCGGCTTCAGGCAATTCCCGCACCGCTCCGGTGGCGCATCGAGCTGGATGGGAATCTTCAGATTGTCCATTTGCGTTTGCACGCTCATTTCGGAAAAACTCATTGGTTAATTAGTCCGAACAATTTGGGTTCTCCAAATTTGTTTCCCGTTGAAAATAAGGACGAAAGAGGTGGTTTTTACGTCGAAAACATTTCCGACACCCAGGCCATGCTGCGCCGTTTGGAGCGGCTGGGTTTCTCCTGGCAGGAGCGCGAACGCCGCTTTGAAATGAAGGGTGGACCTGCCGTGATGCGATTTTTGGCGTCGGATCTGCCGGTTCTTGAAGGGCTCGCCGAGCTGGATCCGAGCCCAGCTTGGCAACGCCTCAGTCGGGGGTGGATTCGGGTGGTCCCACAACTCCAGACGCCATCCTCTTCGCCACGTGAGTCGGGCCATTCAGGATCGGGAGGCGAGTGGTTGACCATGGAGTTCAGCTACCAGGGGAGCGACGGTTTCCGCCTCTCACGAGCCGACGCTTTGCGTTTGTTGCGAAGCGGAAACTCCGTTTATCACGGAAAAAACGGAAAAAAATATCTGCTCGATTTGGCCGCCACGGAGGACCTCGAACAATCGCTGCAGGATGTTCCCGTTGAGCTTTCTCCCGAAGGCGTTCGGCTGGACCCGCGTCACCAGGCTTACCTTTTACCGCGCGAGGAACGGGAGCAGCTCCTCCGCACTCGAGACGCCGCCTGCGATTCCGCCGACTTGCAGCAGCGGCTGCCGCAGCTAGCCTCCGTGTTACGACCCTACCAGTGGGCCGGAGTCGGCTGGCTGGATCAGCGGCGGCGAGACGGGCAGGGGGCTATTTTGGCCGATGACATGGGTCTGGGCAAGACCCTGCAAAGCATCGCCCTCATCTTGCTGACCCGCAGCGAAACCTCGAACACTGAACCCGTCCTCGTCATTTGCCCGAAAAGCCTCATCGCCAACTGGCAGAGCGAGTTGGAACGATTCGCACCCAGTCTGAAGGTGCTGGCCGTCCAGGGTTCCAACCGCGAAGCGGCGCTGGAATCCATGCACGCTCACGACGTAATAATTACTTCTTATTCCTTAATATTTAGAGACATCGAACAATACGCGAGCACCGAATTTGCCGCCATCATCGCCGATGAAGCCAGCTTCATCCGCAATCCCGACACCGAAGCCGCCAAAGCCTTGCGCCGCCTCAAGGGAAAAATGCGGCTGGCCCTGACCGGCACGCCGGTGGAGAACAGCGTGCGGGATTTGTGGTCGATCTACGCCTTCGTCCTACCGGGCTATTTGGGGACCCGATCCCAGTTCGATGAGCGCTTCGTGAAGCCGCTGGAATCGACGGCTGAGCCCGACCTCCATCCCGCCGGACGCCGCCTGCGCACGCTGGTGCGACCCTTTTTTCTCCGTCGTACGAAAGAGCAAGTCCTGGCTGATCTTCCAGGGAAGGTGGAGCAAATCCTCTGGTGCGATCCCTCCGCCGCCCAGGCCGAAACCTACCGTCGAATCTTGGAGGAAGGACGCGAGGAAATCCGCCAGGCTCGCCGGCGCTCCGGGCAGGCCGGGGCGCGCATGACCATGCTCACCGTGCTGCTGCGCCTGCGCCAAGTTTGCTGCGACCTCCGGTTGGCCGGCTTGCCCGATGAACTCACCGCCGCCATGCCCGCCGACGAACGCTCCGCCAAATGGTCCGCGCTTCAGGAACGCTTGGATGAATTGACCGCATCTGACCATAAAGCACTGATTTTCAGCCAATTCGTCCAGCATTTACGCCTTCTACGTGAAGGGCTAGATGGCCAAAAAATCGGCTACAGCTACCTCGATGGCCAGACCGAAGACCGAGGACGCGTGGTCTCGGAGTTTCAAAAGGACCCTGAGAAACGCGTCTTTTTGATCAGCCTCAAGGCCGGAGGTTACGGCTTGAACCTGACCCAGGCCGACCACGTCTTTTTGATGGATCCGTGGTGGAATCCCGCCGTCGAAGC
>JAGRPD010000234.1 GCA_020439875.1 Verrucomicrobiales bacterium | reverse complement strand
GACGCCGACATGGAGTGGGACATGAATACGCCGTGGTATCGGCCCACCCGCATCTGTCAGGTGCTCTCAGGATCCGACTTCGGCTGGCGCAATGGCTCCGCCAAATGGCCGGTGCGCTGGGAGGATGGCGCGCCGCCGGTGGTGGACATCGGTCCCGGTTCGCCGACGGGGGTGACGTTCGGTTACGGAGCCAAATTCCCCGCCAAGTATCAGGAGGCGTTTTATGCGGCGGACTGGAGCTACGGCAAACTTTACGCCGTGCATTTGAAACCCCAAGGAGCTGGCTACACGGCGGAGTTTGAAGAATTCATCAGCGGGCAACCCCTCCCTCTGACGGATATGGTGGTGAACCCCGCCGATGGTGCGCTGTATATTTCGATTGGAGGCCGTCGTACGCAGTCAGGGCTCTATCGCGTGACCTACGAGGGCACGGAGGATACGACGCCGCAGCCGATGAAACTGGAGGGCAAAGAAAAGCAATTGCACGCGCTGCGCCGCGAGTTGGAAAGTCATCATGGCCACGCCGGGGCAGAGGGTCTGGAGCTGGCTTGGAAAAACCTGGGGCATGAAGACCGGATCATCCGCAATGCAGCCCGCATCGTGGTGGAAAGCAACCCCGTCGGCCAATGGCGGAAGCGGGCACTGAATGAGAAAGACAACCGCGCCGCGCTGACGGCCCTGATGGCCTTGATCCGCACCGGTGAGGCCAGCGATCAGCCCGCCATTCTGGATCGCCTCAACGCCATCTCCCTCAATGGCCTCAACGCTCAAGACACCACCACCCTGGCCCGCAACTACGCGCTGGCCTTCGCGCGCCTGGGCAAACCCGACGCCGCTGTGCTTCAGGCCACTGCCGCGCGTTTTGCCCTGCTCTTCCCCCATGCCGACGTGGGCCTCAGCGAAGATTTGTGCGACCTCCTGGTGTACTGCAATGCGCCCGAGATCGTGGTAAAAACGGTGCCTCTGCTGCAGAGTGCTCCCACCCAGGAGGAACAGATTTCCTACGCGAAGGCACTGCGTCTAGCCACCGTGGGCTGGACGCCAGAGCTGCGCAAAAACTACTTCGAATGGTTCCTGCGTGCGGCCAACTACACCGGTGGAGCCAGCTTCGGTCTTTTCATTGAGGACATCAAACGCGACGCCATCGCCGCCCTCAGCCCTCAGGAAAAAGAAGCGCTCAAAGAGGTGATCAACGCCAAGCCAACCCCCTCCGCTCCGAAGTTCGCCGCCAAGGCTCTGAGCTTCCAAAAGGTGTGGACGCTCGCCGATCTGGAGGGCCTGCTGGGAGCAGGATTCGAGGGAGGACGCAACTTTGAAAACGGCCGCGATTGCTTCGGCGCAGTGGGCTGCTTCGCCTGCCATCGCTTCAATCAAGAGGGCGGTGCCGTCGGCCCCGATTTGACCAGCGTGTCCGGCAAATTCTCTCCCCGTGATTTGCTGGAGTCGGTCCTCGATCCCAGCAAGGAGATCAGCGATCAATATGGCTCCATCGAGTTCAAACTGAAAGACGGCAAGGTAGTCATCGGCCGCATCATGAACATGAAGGAGGACAACATCATGGTGAACACCAACATGATGGATCCCAATGCCAACACCACCGTCAACCGCGCCGACATCGTCTCGATGGATCCCTCCAAAGTCTCCATGATGCCCCCCGGTCTGCTGAACACGCTCACCGAGACCGACATCCTGGATCTGCTGGCCTACTTGCTTTCCAAAGGAGATCCTCAAAGCCCCTATTTCTCCACCAAATAAGACACGCTGAGGGGCGGGACCAAGCGTCCTGCCCCCCCGTTTCTCTCGATGTGAAAAATGAGCCCGCTCGGCAGGGCTTCGCAAATCAGCCGCGTTCCGCAAAGGCCGCCGCCTCATCTTCGGACATCATCGGATGTTCCAAAAGCTGGCCGAGCTGAGTCAAGCGATCCTCCTGAACCACAGGTCGCACCTCTTCGACCGGTGGCGACTCCTCAGCAACCGCAGCATCGGCGGCAGGTGTGGGAGGCGGGTCTGGGTCTTCCAGCATGGGCGTGGGGGATGCCTCGGTGGGCAAAACAAGATGCGCCACCACCTTTCCCTGGCGCGTGATTGCCACGGATTCGCCTTCCTCAAGCCACTTGAGGATCTTGTTCAACCGTGTCCGCAGATCCGAGACCGACGCCTTTTTCACGCTACCAAACTGGCGGCTCCACTCCCGCCAGCAACTGCTTTTTCGCAGCCCCTACCTCACCGCTGCGGCGGCAGCACCTCCACGGCACGCTCGTCGATTTGACGCACCTCATCAGAAGTGACCACGCCTTCCAGACGGCGTTCCCCTCCCGGTGCTGTCAGGTCGGACCGGGCTGCGCCGCCGCCAAAAAGACGCCGCACCAGCACACCCAGCGCAGCCACTCCAGAGACCGCCAGACCGGTGAGCAGCAGAGCGGCCCCCATCACCACGGCAATGCCCAAAATCACCGCCACCCCCAGCACCACGACGGTGCCCAGCAACCACCCCGGCACGCCACTGAGCCGCCACTGGCCATAACGTTCGAAGACGGTTCTCATCGGTTCAGTTCCTCCGGTTGAGTTTCGACAGCAGGCGGAGGATCTCAATATACAGCCACACCAGGGTGACCAGAAGCCCGAAGGCTCCATACCACTCCATGTACTTCGGCGCGCCAGCGGCGCAGCCGCGTTCGATGAAGTCAAAATCCATCACCAAGTTCAGGGCTGCGATCCCCACCACAAACAGGCTGAACCCAATCCCCACCCATCCAGAATCATGAATCATCGGAATCTGAATGCCAAAGAAGCCGAGGATCATCGTCGCCAAATAAACCAGAAGGATGCCACCCGTTGCGGCCATGACGCCGGTACGGAAGCGCTCCGTCGCCCGCACCCAACCCATGCGGTAGGAGGCGAGCATGACCAGCAGCACACTGGCCGTCAGCAGTACCGCCTGCAACACAATGCCCTGAAATTGCGCTTCATAAATGGCCGAAATGCCTCCGAGCACCAATCCCTCAGCCAGGGCATACAGGCTGCCCGTCACAGCGGACCATTGCGGTTTGAACATCGTGACAAAAACCAACACAAGGCCAGCAATCGCGCCCCCGGTGATCCAAAGCGAAGCTTGGCCGGGATGGGTCACGATCGTCTTCCAAGTCGTCATGGCGGCGATCAACAGCAGAGCCAGAAAGATGAGTGAGGCATTGATTGTGCCGGTGAGCGTCATCACTCCTGCGGTGCCGGTCGCAGGTTGGGAAAACACACGGCTTGAGAGGACTGGATTGCTGGTGCGAAACATGATGTTAAAAAGAGATACGTGGATCGTCCCCCTGTGGCTTTCCCCTGTCGATGAGAAAAATCGACTGCATTTTGGAACCGCTGGCTGCCACGCAGGCGAGAACGGGGTGAAATCGGCGAGAGCGTGGAACGCAAGTCTCACGCGCAATTTTGGCGAGATCCGGCGCAAGCCACGAGGCACTCCAGCTCAAAGTTGCATTTGTCGTGCAAGTTTTCGCGGAGCGCTCACTTATCCCTCTTGTCTTTCGATCTCCGCCGTTCGTCATGCGTCTCAGCCTTTTCACCGACTACTCCCTGCGCGTGCTGATGTTTGCCGCGATGCGCGAGGGTAGCTTCGCCCTGCGAGATGCCGCCGATGCCTATGGCATTTCTCGCCATCACTTGGTGAAGGTGGTGAATCATCTGGCGCGGCTCGACTACCTGGAAACCCGCCGCGGACGGGGCGGCGGCATCATTTTAAAGTCTGCCCCCGAGGCGATCCGCCTGGGCGATCTGGTGCGCGCGACGGAAAATCAACCGCCGCTGGTGGAGTGTTTTGACCCCGCCACCCAGACCTGCCCGATCCGTTGTGCCTGCCGTTTGAAGGGCATTCTCGAAAGGTCGCTGGCGGCTTTTTACGATGAACTCAATGCCCACACTCTGGCCGATCTGGTGACACCCAGTGCCCGTCGGCAGTTGCGGCCCCTCCTCCTCTCCCCTGCCCTGTCATGAACTCCTGCCACTTCCTTCCACCAAACAATCTGCGTTGCCTGCTCGGCCTCATGCTCGCGGGTGTCGCCGCGACCTCGGCGCTGGCTGAGGATGCGTATGAGCAAGCCCCCATCCACTACTCAGATACCACGCCGAAGGACGCGGCTCAGGCTCTGCAAAAAAAATTGGCGAGCGGGAAGCTGAAGTTTGATCGCCACTCGGGCTGGTCGCTGCTGAAGGACCTGATGCACGCGCTGGATATCCCGATAGAATCTCAGGTGATGGTGTTTTCCAAAACCAGCAAACAAAACAGCCGCATCAGCCCTGAGACACCAAGGGTGGTGTACTTTGGAGACAACGCCTATGTGGGCTATTGCCTGGGGGGATCGATTGAAGTGACGACCATCGATCCCGAGCTGGGACCGATTTTTTATCTTTTGGATCCCGATACACCCGATGACCAGCCCCTGGAATTCGTGCGAGATCAGAGCTGTCTGAGTTGCCATGGTGGGCCGTTTTCCCCCGATGTGCCGGGCATCTTGGTGCGCTCCGTTTTCCCCAATGAAGAGGGGCACCCCATGATGGGCGCAGGCAGCACGGTGGTGGGGACGACCACCCCCTTCGCGGAACGCTGGGGCGGCTGGTACGTCACCGGTCAGCATGGCGAAGGTCGCCACCGCGGCAATGCCATCGCGGAGGAACGGGAAGGCATGTGGCATCTGGACTCCGAGCCCGGTGCCAACGTCACGGATCTGAGCGATCGCTTCAATACGAAGCCGTATCCGCGAGCGCAGAGCGACATCGTGGCCCTCATGGTGCTGGAGCATCAATCCACCGTGCAGAATGCGCTGACCAAGGCCTCTCAGGCCACCCGCCGCGCCATGCACATGCAGCGCTGGCTGCAGGAGGAGCTGGGAGAAAAGGTGGACAAGGAGCCCACCGGGACCGCGCGACGCATCGTCGATCATGCTGCCGAGGACGTGGTGGATGCCCTGCTCTTCCTCGATGAAGCGGAGCTGCCGGAGGGCGGCATCGAGGGCGACGAGGCGTTTCAGGCCGCCTTTGCGCAGCATGCGCCGCGCACCCCCGAGGGTCGCTCGCTGAAGGACTTTCAGCTACTGAACCGGCTCTTCAAATACCGCTGCTCCTACATGATTTATTCTCTCTCCTTCCTGAGCATGCCGCCTGAACTCAAGACGGCGGTGATGAGCCTCCTGACCGATGCGCTCTCCGACGCTCCATCCACCGATCGCTACGCCTACCTCAGCGACTCAGAGCGGTCTCGCATCCGTGAGATCCTGGCACAGACCCATCCCGATGCTCCTGCTGCGTGGAAAAAAGAAGTGTCGAGAGCGAAACAAGCCGCCCTCACGCCGAGCGGCACTCCGTGAGCACCGCGTCGAAGCGCTCGGCCATGAGCGTCGGCTGAAAATCGCGCGCCACCGCACGCTGCCCCGCCTGGCGAAGATCCGCGAGGCGTTCGGGATCATCCAGCAGTTCCGCCCAGGCCCGAGCCAGCGCCGCCGCGTCATCCGGCGCACAGAGCACGCCGCCCCCCGTGGCATCGATCAGCTCGGGAAAGGCCCCGTGCTGCGGCTGCACCACCGGCACCCCGCAGGTCATCGCCTCCAACACGTAAAGACCGAAGGCCTCGCCATAGGTGGCAGGTACGGAAAAGAGCGTCAGATCGCGATAGAACCGCAGCTTTTCCTCGAAAGTGAGATTTGGCATCCAAGTCACCCGTGAGGTCAGTCCGGCCTGCTGAATCTTCTTTTTGAGATCCTCCACGTAAGCGTGATCAGCCGGTGTCAGTGCCCCACCGATGTGAAAACGCACCCGCTCTCGCCCCGGTTGAGTCGCCAGATCGATGAGCGCATCCACGAAGGTGGTCAATCCCTTGCCATGAATCATCCGCGCCAGGTAACCAATGACGGGGCGGCGCAGATCAGGCTCGGCTGAGTGGAATGCGTGTGCGGGCAGCGCATTGGGCAGCACCGTGATGCGATCCAGCGGCACGCCCAATCTCGGAGCCATCATCTCCTGGTAAAATCGACTCGGAGCAATGAAACGGCAGACTGACTCCGCATTCCGCTGCAGCGCCTCCCAGGCCTGCTCCTTCCATGGCTCCGCCAGTGTGTCGAGAAAGCTGTCTTCACCCTGCAGGCTCACCACCACGGGCACGCCCAGCTCCTCGCGGATGGCGGGAGCGAGCCCTGTGAGCAGGCTGTTGGAGAGGCTCACTACATCGGGATGCGCGTTGTCCTTGAGCCAGGTCACCAGCTTGCGCCACTCCGCCCATTGGCGGCCATCTTTTCCCAGCAGACTGCCCAGCGTCATCTCACCCAGCAGACGCGCGCTGGTCATGCCCATGCCACGCGCCGCGAGACGCAGCAGCGCGGGGCGATTCAGGGCACGATGCAGCCACTCCGGCAGATGGTAAAACCACGGAAACTTCTGCTGAAAATACAGATTGATCCCCCCCACACGAATCTCCTGTCCAGGGCTGGCTGGCTCCCGATCCGTCACCAAAGGCAGATACAAAGGTACCATGATCGCCTCATGCCCACGACCGCGCAGCGCCTTGATCAGCACATTGTCGCGCAGGCAACTGCCGCAGTGAAAGGTGCCCGTCCCGGGCGTCAGATGCAGGACTCGCATGGATCCGAGGAGCGAGTGGAAACCACCGTTACCACTCATAACCCCGCGCATCGGGGTAGTTCCGATCATCCCCCCAGGGTGCGTCTTCGAGCTGGCTATCAAACTCCTCCAAACAGCGCTGCACCGCCGTCTGTCGCACACCGGATCGATTCATCAAAATGCGCGGCCCACCGTCCCGCTCCGTCACATCCACCAACGTGTCTCCATGACGGTAGAGCCGGGCCGTGGCATCGATATTGATCGGCCCTTCATCCAGCGAGAACTCCAACGCATAAGGCGCGCCCCCGCCGTAAACCGGCTCATACCCACGCCGCTCCAGCAGCGAGGCAAAACGCGGCACAAAGCTCCGCTCCTCCTCCGACAGATTCGAAGGCAGCTGCACCCGGCGGTCCACCCGATAACCCGAGCCCCCTTGTTGGGGTGGATAGGAGTCCATCACGCAGCTCGTGAAAAAAGAACTCCATCCCAGCACCAGGGCCAGCCAGCAAAGTCGTCGCATTGATTTCATCCCCACCGCTACTCCGCCCCGCCTCAGGTTCAAGCACCAAACCTTTATCTCACAGCTTCTCAGCCCGCCCTCGCATCCCCGCGCCGCAGGGCCGCCAGCGTGTTGGGAATGACCAGGAAAATCAAGGCCGCCGCGATGTGGTTCTCAAAATTGAGCTGCATCACCTTGCTGATGGAGACGTGCAGCAGCACGATGCACAGCCCACCCCAAAAAGCCCAGCGGCGGCTGATGAGGATCACAAATGCCCCCAACTCGATCAACAAACCCGCGCCAAAAAACACGCGCGCCAGATTCGGATATTCCACGATGAGCTGCGTCGCCCGCTCCAGCCAGGCCGGAGGCGGCTGCAGCGTGTCGTAAAAATTGGCCCAGTTCGACTTCAACAGCTGAACTGAAAGCAGCGGCACCTTTTGGATCCACTGAAAGTCCGAGTTCACCAGCTTCACAATGCCGCACACCACGTAGGAGGCCGCGATCACCACCACCGACGCCTGCGAGGCGATCCGATGCCACACCTTCCCCGGCCTGAGGAATCCCTGCTTCTTCGCCGCCTCCCACGCATACACCAGCCACTGAGCCAGCAACATCATCGTCACCATCTGCCAGGTGTGATTCACATTCTTGCTCTGCGACGTCACGAGCGTGCCGATCGAAATCGCGAAAAACAACGCCGGAGTCAACCCCAGCAGAGGAGCCCAACCGATGGCATAAAACAGCAGCCCCGCCACCGTCACCCCCTGCCAAAGCAGCCCCGGCGGATGCTGCGAAAGCCACGTCAGATCCACCCAACGCGCCAGACCATGGGGAAACTTTTGCTCGATGTAGGGGCCGGTTTCCCACTTGATCATGTGAAACACCAACACCGCAAAGAGCACCCGCATCACCACCAGCGCCCAGCCCTCATAGGCAGGCACCTCGGGTCGCCACCACTTCCGTCCTGTTGCGTCGGATTCCGTCTTCATAGCTGCACCTCCGCCAGTTGCTCGGGTTGGTCATCGTGAAACACCCCGTCCTCCAGCCGAAACGTCCGCAGAAACAAGCGCAACGCCGTCGTACCCTCAGGCAGCGTGCCCGCCTTGATCCGCTTTTTGAGAGACTGCAACACCACCTGCCCCGCCGCCGACCGCTCCGCCGCCGTGGCATCCTTGGTATCGCGCCCCTCGGGATTCACCAGCCGCGCCAGCTCACCCTTGTAGGTCTTTTTCGTCGCCGCAGATCCCGTGCGAAACACCCGATCCATCGGCACCGGAGCGTCCGTCTGATCCGTCACAAACAGAACATCCGCTTCATTGTCGAAATTGGAGTACATCGGGAAGTTCGAAAACGGAAACTCCTCCTTCACGAAAAACAAAAACACCGTCAGCAGCGTCATCGCTGGAAACGGCAACCAGAGCCAGAATTGTCGGAGCGAAAATTTCATGTCATTTCAAAACCCATGGAGAGTTCTCAAGTCCCAACGCCAGCGAGCCCTCAGAATTTACGGAAGCGCAAAAAAAGGAAATGACAACGCAACCCGCGCCCTTATACTGACGCTTCCTTCCGACCCCAACCGCCGAAGTAGCTCAGGGGTAGAGCAACGCATTCGTAATGCG
>JAGRPD010000233.1 GCA_020439875.1 Verrucomicrobiales bacterium | reverse complement strand
GGAAGTTGGCGGGCTCGGCACCGTACAGCTTGATGATATCCATCGTCGCCATGGCCAGACCCGCGCCGTTGACGAGGCAGGCGATGTTTCCATCCAGACCGATGTAGTTCAGTCCGACCTCCCCTGCGACGACCTCCCGAGGATCTTCCTCCGTGGTATCACGCAGGGCGACGATTTCCGGTTGGCGGTAGAGGGCGTTGTCATCAAAATTGAACTTGGCGTCCAGCGCCACCACCTCGCCCTCGGTCGTCACGGCCAGGGGGTTGACCTCGACCAGGGAGCAATCGCTTTTCCAGTAGAGATTCCACAGCGCGGTGAAGAGCTTGCCGGCCTGGCCCATCTGCTTGCCCCGCAGACCGAGCGCGGCGGCGATTTTGCGACACTGATAAGGCTGCAATCCCAGCGTCGGGTGCAGCACCACCTTGGTGATTTTCTCCGGCGTCTTTTCCGCCACTTCCTCGATGTTCATGCCGCCCTCGGTGGAGGCGATCACCGCGTGCGTGCTGTTGGCGCGGTCAAACAGGATGGCGAAATACAGCTCGCGCTCGATGTCCACGGACCGCGCGATGAGCACCTTGCTGACCAGCTTGCCCTCCGGCCCGGTCTGGTGCGTGACGAGGGTCTGACCCAGCATTTTTCCCGCGATGTCCGCCGCTTCTTCGGCGCTGTTGACGAGGTGGACGCCGCCTTTGAAGCCGTTGGTGAAGGTTCCCTTGCCACGGCCTCCCGCGTGCACCTGCGCTTTCACGACGAGACCACCACCGCCCAGCTCCCGCGCGGCCTGAGCTGCCTCTTCGGCCGTCGAGGCGACTTTTCCAGCCGGGCTGGCGACTCCAAACTTTTGAAACAGCTCTTTGGCCTGATACTCGTGAATGTTCATGGATGAAAAAGGGGACGGGGGCTTCAAACCCGGCCCGGCGGGTAAAATCTCACCGAGCGAGCCGCGACCATAAAAGCAGCCTCTGGGTGGTCAAGCCGGATTCGGCCCGATCGCCTCTTCTTTGCGAAATCCGCCAAAATCCGCGTGGTTCAGGACACGACGATGTTAGCCTGTCCCGGCGGAGCGGGCTCCAAGCGACCGATTTCAGCCGCGCACAGCGTCTGCTCCTCGGCCAGCATTTCCATCACCGCGCGGAGGTGCTGCGGCGGCACGCACAGCAGCAGCCCGCCGCTGGTCTGCGCATCCGCCAGCAGCAGGCGATGCGCTTCATCCACCGCTTCGGAAAACTCCGTGAAGCCCTCGGCATGGCGCAGGTTGGCCTTTGTCCCGCCCGGCACGCAGCCCTCGCGGATCAGATCCAAAACCGCCGCTGACAGCACCGGGATGGCCGCCGAATCCAGCACGGCGCGGACGCCGCTGGCACGGCACAGACCGCCCAGGTGTCCCAGCAGGCCAAAGCCCGTCACATCCGTCCCGCCCCGCACCCAGCCAGCCTCTCCCACCCGTGCGCCCGGCGTGTTGAGACGGCTCATGGCCTCCACCGCCACCGCCATCTCTGCCTCGGTGATCCGCTCCCGCTTCAAGGCGGTGGAAAGAATGCCCGTGCCCAGCGGTTTCGTCAAAACCAACCGATCTCCCGGCTGCCCGCCCGCATTCGAGATGATGCGCTGGGGATGCACCAGACCGGTGACGGACAGGCCGTACAAAGGCTCCGGGTTTTTCACCGAGTGGCCACCCGCCAGCACGGCACCCGCTGCTTTCACCTGCTCCGCCCCACCGCGCAGGATGGCATTGACCACATCCAGCGGCAGCTCCTCCGGCACCGCCAGCAGATTCATCGCCGTCAGCGGCCGCCCGCCCATCGCATAGACGTCGGAGAGGGAATTCGTCGCAGCGATGCGCCCAAACAGCTCGGGATCATCCACGATCGGGGTGAAAAAATCCACCGTCTGCACCAGGGCGCGATCCTCCGCGATCTGATAGACTGCCGCGTCATCGGAGGTGGCGCTGCCGACCAGCAGATTGGCATCCGAGTTGGCTGGCAACCCACGCAGGACCTGCGTGAGCGCCTCCGGACCCAGTTTGGAAGCTCACCCCGCGCAAGAAGCCATCGAGGTCAGCCGAATGTGGCGGCCAGTATTCATGAAGCCGCTCAGCCTGCCTCAGATTCCCCCCGCCCGCAACATCCCAGCGACGCCCCTCCGCCGCGCCTCCGGACTTCCAGCTTGTCCCCGCCTTGAAAGTCCCCCAAGCTCCAACTCGTCTTTTTTCTCGATCCTCGCCCCTTTTCCCCATGCTCCGACTCCTCGCCCTGCCCGCCTTACTCATCCTCATCGGCCTCTCCTCCGCCGCAGAAAAACCCAACATCGTGGTCATCTACGCGGATGATCTGGGCTACGGAGACCTCTCCTGCTACGGCCATCCCACCATCCACACGCCTCACCTGGATCGCATGGCGGCAGAGGGCGTGCGTTTCACCGAATTCTACTCCGCCGCCGAGGTCTGCACGCCTTCCCGCGCCGCCCTCCTCACCGGCCGCTATCCCGTCCGCAGCGGCATGGCCAGCAGCAAGCGCCGCGTCCTCTTCCCCGAGTCCAAAGGCGGGCTCCCACCCAGTGAGATCACCCTGGCCACCGCCCTCCACGGTGCAGGCTACGCCACCGCCGCCGTTGGCAAGTGGCACCTCGGTCACCTCTCTCCCCACCTGCCGACCGATCACGGATTCGACTCCTACTTCGGCATCCCCTACTCCAACGACATGGATCGCCGCGCCGAACTCGGCCCCCGTGGACGCGCCGCCTTCCTCGAGCCCAAGTCCGAATACTGGAATGTCCCCCTCATGCGCGACAAGGAGATCCTCGAACGCGCGCCCGATCAGACCCAGCTCACCCGCCGCTACACCGATGAGGCGGTCAAATTCATCCGCTCCCATCGTGAAGGTCCCTTTTTCCTCTACCTCGCCCACTCCATGCCGCACGTGCCGCTATTTCGCTCCAAGGCTTTTGAAGGCATCAGCCGCCGCGGCCTCTACGGAGACGTGGTGCAGGAGGTCGATGCCTCCGTCGGCCGCGTGCTCGACACGCTGAAGGAACTCGGCCTCCAGCAGCGCACCCTCGTCGTCTTCTCCAGCGACAACGGCCCCTGGCTCATCTTTGACCAACAGGGCGGCTCCGCCGGACTCCTGCGCGATGGCAAAGGCAGCACCTGGGAGGGCGGCATGCGCGTGCCCGGCATCTTCTGGTGGCCCGACACCATCCCCGCCGGCCAGATTTGCCGAGACTGGGCCAGCACCATGGACATCTTCGCCACCGGTCTCGCCATCGCCGGCGTGCCACTGCCTGCGGACCGCACCATCGATGGCCAGGACATCCGCCCCCTCCTCACCGGCGGCGGCAGCGTGCCCCGCGAGGGCTTTTTCTACTACCGCGGCACCGACCTCTTCGCCGCTCGCACCGGCCCATGGAAGGCCCACTGGAAAACCCAAACCGGCTACGGCCAAAAAGCCCCCGACGACCACCAGCCACCACTCCTCTTCCAGCTCGACGTAGATCCCGGAGAATCCTGGAGCCAAAGCGAAACCCACGCCGCCGAGGTCAGCGCCATCGACGCCGCCGTCGCCCGCCACCGCGCCACCTTGAAGCCGGTGGAAAACCAGTTGGAAAAATAACCTCACACCGCGCCAAGATCCGCACGGAATTGCCCGCAAGCTTCGACGGAAGGTAGGCGTATGCCTCCTAAAGCCCTCCTCACTCCATGTCCACGCACCCCTCTCTCTCCCGCCGCAAATTTCTCCGTGGTGCCGGCGTCGCCCTCGGCCTCCCCTGGATGGAGTCCATCTCCTCCTTCGGAGCTACCGTCGGGAAAAAAGCACCGCCCGCTCCACGGCGGTTCGCCACCGTCTTCTTCGGCAATGGAGTCAACCCCGCTCACTGGACGGCGGAAGACAGCGCCAACGGACTGACTCTGGGAAAAACCCTCAGCCCCCTGCAGGCCCATCGCTCCCGCCTCAATGTCTTCAAAGGCCTGTGGAATCCCACCACCGTCGAAGGCCCCGGCGGCCACTACCCGAAGATGAACGTCCTCTCCGGACTGCGCGTGAAACAAACCACCACCGATGTCGAAATCGGCACCACCGTGGATCAGCTCATCGCCGCCCGCGTCGGCCGCCACACCCCCCTCTCTAGCCTCGTCATCGGCACCGAAGGCCCCCACTACTCCACCGATTCCGGATTCACCTCCATCTACTCCGCCTACGTCTCCTGGAGCACCCCCACCACCCCTGCCCCCAAGGAAATTTACCCCCAGCAGGCCTTTGATCAGCTCTTCGAAGACGGCTCCAAACGCCAGCGAGATCGCAGCATCCTCGACCTCGTCCTGCAAGACGCCAAAAGCCTCGACCGCCGCCTCAGCCAGAGCGACTCCCAAAAACTCGACGAATATCTCACCAGCGTTCGGGAACTCGAACAACGCCTGGAAAAAGCCGAAAAACTCAGCCAGGCCGAAACCGACGCCCTCGCCTGGAAACCCACCATCACCCAGGCCACCTTCGCCCGCCCTGAAGCCGGCCTGCCCGCCAACTCCGAGGATCACATCCGACTCATGCTCGATATCCTCGTCCTCGCCTTGCAGATGGATCGCACCCGCGTCGCCACCCTCATGCTGTCCAACGACCTCTCCGGCGTCGTTTTCCCCTCCCTGCAAGGCATCAGCGCCGGCTCCCACGAACTCTCCCACCACGCGGGAGATGCCACCCGCCTCGATCACTACCAGCGCGTCAACCAGCACTTCGTCCAGCTCTGGTCCGAGGCCCTCGATAAAATGGCCCGCACCATGGAGGGCGAACGCAGCCTCCTGGACAACAGCATGTTCCTCATGCTCTCCAGCCTCATGGACGGCAATGCCCACGACTCCCGCCAACTCCCCGTCCTCCTCGCAGGCGGAGGCGGCGGCACCATCCGTGGCAATCGCTATCACGACCTCTCCGGTCAGGAAAACCGCAAACTCTGCCGCCTCCACCTCGCCCTCATGGACCGCATGGGCGTCCACATGGATCACTTTGGCGATGCCGAAAACGCCATCGACCTCAGCTGATCCTCACCCACCGCCCACCGCAGCACCTCACGCCATCATCGCAGCTCCGGACGAGGAGCCAGCGTCGCCTGCAGGTCCACCACCTGCCCACCCCGCACCACCTTCATGCGGATCGGCTGGCCCGCCAGCATGCCCTGAATCCCCTTGAGCAATTCCGCCGGAGACTGCACCGGTTGACCGTCAATCGAAGCGATCACATCGCCCTGGCTCAGCCCCGAACGCTGCGCCGGAGACCCCGGCAGCGTATCCAGCACCATCGCGCCCCACGTCCCCAGATTCAGCGCCGGATCCAGCTTCACCGGCTCCGCAGCCAGCTCCAGCCCCAGGTAGCCCGGCACCCGCTCCCGCACCGCATCAGAGCCCTTCAGCTTCACCTGATCCATCACCCAATCCAGCACCGCCTTCGCCTCATTCGAAGGCACCGCCAGCCCCACCCCCTGCCACGCCTGCACATTCTCGTCCCGGCCCAGAATCGCCACATTGATCCCAATGATCTCCCCGCGCACATTCACCAGCGGCCCCCCCGAATTTCCCGGATTGATCACCGCATCCGTCTGCAAATAGTCCAAAGATTCATCGCTCAAATGGCGATCCCGCGCACTGATCGCCCCCCGCGTCACCGTCCCACTCAGACCAAACGGATTTCCCACCGCCACCACCAGCTGCCCCACCCTCACCGCATCCGAATCCGCCAACGGCAGCGCCGGAAAATCCCTCCGATTCGACTCAATGTGCAGCACCGCAATGTCTCGATGCGAATCCGCCCCCAGAATGCGCGCCGGATACTCCCGATTGTCCTGCGTCGTCACCACCACCTCTGTCACCCCCTGGATCACGTGAAAATTCGTCACCACATGCCCCTCCTTACTCACGATCGCCCCCGATCCTAAACCCGGAATCACCTGATCCCGCTCCGCCAGCAGACCCCAGATCGGATGCCACGCATAGCTGCCCCGCCGCACCGTCCGAGTCGTCACACTCACCACACTCGGCAGCACCGCCTCCGCCAGACTCGCATACTCCGCATCCAACCGCGTCAGCAGCTCCACATCCTCCAAATTCAACCGTGACTTTGTCGGCAGCGAAAACACGCCCCCCGGTTTGTCCCCCGCCAAAAGCGCAAACAGCCCAAAACGGCCCTCATCACCGCGCCACTCTCTCACCACCAGAGCCGCCACCAAGGCCACTCCCACCGCCAACAGCATTCGTCTTGTAGAATCCATCATTGCTCGCAAAAAACGCAACCGATCACCCGATCATCCCACCTCATCCTTCGGCATCTCCTCCTTCACTTACCTCACCGCCTTGGGCTCCCCCGTGCCGCCCACCGAAGCCTCCGTCGCAGCAGCAGGACTCGCCCCCTCCGTCGCTGGCACTTTGCTCATCGCCTGCTGCGGGGGCGGCACTCTCAGCAGCTTGCCACTGAACGGACACTTCACCATATCCCCCACCTTCATCCCCGTCACATCCACCAACTGATGAGGAGCAGCAAACGGTGAGTTTACCAAACCCGGACGCCCCTTCACCGGGATCGCATAGGGAATCGCCGAAACATCTCCCGCCCGCATCACAGCAGGCGGCGTCACTGGGGCGGAAGGCTCCGACGCAGCGGAAGAGGAGGCAGCCGTCTCCTGCGGAGGTTTTTCATCCACCTTGGCCACCGTCTCCGCATCACCCGCCGCAGGCAAAAAGGTCGGTGCACCTGGATCAGAACCTCCTCCCGCCCCCGTCAAAGCCTCCGCCTTTTTCGCCGCCTGATTCACCGCCGCCATGGTCGTTTGAGGCAAAGCTGACGCCGACGATCTCGCTGGCACCGCTTGAGGCGCACGCTCCGCCGCAACCTCCTCGCGCGGCGGCGGCAACACCAACTGCTGCCGCTCCCCCGAGCCCCCCCCCGATGCAACCTGGGCCACCGGCAAATCCGGCTCCACCGCAGGCGGCTCCACCTCCATCTTCTCAGCCTCGGGTGCCAGCGCCAAATAACGCGTCTTCACCTCCTCGGGCGATCGACCCGCCAGCCGAGCCAATCGCTCCGCCGCCGCATTCGGATCACGCCGCACCGAAACCGGACTCGGCCCATCCAGATCCCCCCACCCCGCAGGCAACTCACACCCCGTGACCAAACACAAAGCCCCGCCCGCTGCCAGACAGCGCCACATCACCAAGTTGGATATCATCGTCATAGGCACAGATGCTAAACGCGAACGGGAACGCACTCCTTCTGCTTACAGCAAGAGGCCCCCGCTTGCAACCCCCGGTGTACAGTCCCCCCAGGACAAAAACCAGCCTGGCAGCCCCCCCCCTGCAAGAGACCAAAGGGAAAGCTCCTCTCCAGACTGGCCACCAACCGCACCTCCTTAATCCAGCTCCACCCGCACCCGAACAAACTTCCGCAGCCCATCCACCACCGCAGGCGTGATCCGCAGCGTGACCGACTCGGTGACGCCATCCCCATTCGGCAACACACTCACCTCCTGGACATCGGATCCCGTGTCATTCCACGGCGGCTGCAGCGTCTCGCTCGTCTCCACAAAGTATCGAAATCCAGCCGCCTGAATCCGCCGCCGATACGTCACCGTCAGGTAGCGTTTGCCATCGCCAGGATGGACCTCTGCCCTCACCGACGGCATTCCATCACGCCCGACCCCCACCGCGCCAAGATTGAACGCATGATGTAGCAAGTCCGCCACCCCTGGCGTTCCCGAGGAACCCTCGGGATCCGCAATGCGAAACACCATGAAGCCCATCGACGTCTCATTCGGCGGCACCGCTGCATCCACCGCCGTCAGAGTGAAGCTATTCGCTCCATCCACCAGCCCCGGCAGCGAGTAGTTCCAATGCGCAAACGCATCGCCACTGCCC
>JAGRPD010000004.1 GCA_020439875.1 Verrucomicrobiales bacterium | reverse complement strand
GCTCATCGCCTTCGTCGCCACCGTCGCCCTGCTCAATCACCTCACCGCCTCCCTACTCCACCTCATCGGCATCGATCAGCCCCAGCCCCTGCAATGGTTGCTCGGTTGGCTTCAGGCCCCCTTTGCCTGGCTCATGGGCATCCCCGCCACCGATTGCCTCGCCGCCGGTGCCATCCTCGGAGAGCGCATCGTGCTCAATGAATTCGTCGGCTACCTCAGCCTCAGCCAGCAGGCCTCTCAGCTCCAACCGCGCACCCTCCTCATCCTCACCTACGGCCTCTGCGGCTTCGCCAATTTTTCCAGCATCGCCATCCAGATCGGCGGCATCAGCGTGCTCGCCCCCAGCCGCCGGGGCGACCTCGCCCAGCTCGGCCTCCGCGCCATGATCGGCGGCCTCCTCGCCTGCTACCTCACCGCCAGCCTCGCCGCCCTCCTCATCCCCACCCCCTGATTCCGCTGCACTCAGTTGGCCGAGAAACCCTTGGCCTCCAACTGCGCCGTTAGCAACGCCACCGCAGCGGCCACATCGCTCGCCTGGCGGTTCACGGATTGGGTGAGCCGTTTGCGAAAACGCAGCACCCAGTCCTGAATCAAGGCGTGCCCCACCAGAGCGGCGTTATCCGCGTTGGTCGCACTCGATGAACTCACCACTCGGCCTTCCAACTTCCGCGCCAAACGAACCTTCACCTCCGCCAAGGCCAGCCGCAGTTGGACGGATGTATTCTCCGCACCCGCAGCCACGTAACCACCCGTCACATCCCCCGCCGTGATCGAGGCCTGCACCACGCGCTTCCGCTCCCGCTCATCGGTGATCAACAAAAAGTAAGAAGCCGCGTCGGCAGCCTCGACGTACGCCTTTTCACCGTCCGCATCCACCGTGAAAATGAAGCTGCCGCTGCTCTCGGAAGACTCACCCGCCGGCAACACCGCGTAACCGCCGGTGAATCCCGAGCTGTTGAAACCCCGCTCTTTTTCAAAGCTCATCTCATACACCAGAACCTGAGCGCAAGCTTCTTCCAGCAGCCCTCCACCCATGCCGAGCAGAGTCAAAATGAGCAACATCGTGTGGGGCCATCGGATCATGCCCTATTGACGCCCCGGATGCTTCGATTGGTCAAGCGTCAAATGCGCGGGAATTCACCCCTGCCATGCCCGAGCATTCACCGCCTTTCACCTTGCTTTGAGGGGAGGAAAGGGCTTGTTACCCGCCCGTTTTTGCGGCTCACGATCGACCCGCACTCTTCAACCGCCCCTTCCCCAGCCACCATGTCCACGCCCGACAAATCCTCCACGGAACAGATGGAGAAAATCGTGTCCCTCTGCAAGCGCCGCGGTTTCATCTACCCGAGCAGCGAGATCTACGATGGCTGCGGCGGCGTCTGGGATTACGGCCCTCTCGGTGCCGAACTCAAACGCAACCTGCGCACCGCCTGGTGGACCGCCATGACCCGACTGCGGGATGACATCGTCGGTCTGGATGCCAGCATCCTCATGAATCCCGCTATCTGGAAGGCCTCGGGCCACGTCGATACCTTCGCCGATCTGATGCGGGAGTGCCAGCTCACCAACAAACGCGTGCGGGCAGATCATGTGGAACCTCAAAGCGGCACCGTCCTCGCCTACACCGGCGCGCAAAACGCCAACGGCTGGAAGACAAACCGCGCCTTCTCCGCCCTGCTCAAAAACGGCGAGCACATCGAAAGCTTCCGCAAACGCCTGCGTCAGCTGCTGGCCCAAAATGCCGGAGACGCCGCCGGCAAACCCGAGGAAATCGAACTCCTCGGCGAAGAGAAAACCGGTGAAGTCACCGACAGCATCGACTTTCACCCCGAGACCGGAGGCGCGCTCGGAGCCGCCCGCCCCTTCAACCTCATGCTGCGCACCTACCTCGGCCCCACCGCCACCGAGGATGACGTGGCCTACCTGCGCCCCGAGACCGCTCAGGCCATCTTTGCCCAGTTCAAAAACGTGCTGGACTCTTCCCGCGTCAAAGTTCCCTTCGGCATTTGCCAAATCGGCAAAGCCTTCCGCAATGAAGTCACGCCAAAGAACTTCACCTTCCGCAGCCGCGAGTTTGAGCAAATGGAGCTGGAGTTCTTCATCAAGCCCGATGAAGCCATCGAGATCATCCACGGCAGCGTCGCCGCCTGGAGCGAAGACGCCGACCTCTCCGAACCTCAACCCAACTGGGGCTGGGACTTGTGGCATCGCTACTGGGTGCAGGAGCGCACCCGCTTCTACGAGAGCATCGGACTCGGCTCGGATGTGATCGAATACTACTGGCAGACCCAAGAAGACCTCGCCCACTACGCCCGCGCCTGCGTGGACATCCTCTTCAAGTTCCCCTTCGGCACCGACGAGCTGGAAGGCATCGCCGCCCGGGGAGATTTCGATCTCTCCCAGCATCAAAAGCACAGTCGCAAAATCCTCGAATTCTTCGACGAAGAACTCAAAAACGCCGCCAAAAACCTCTCCGACGAGAGCAAGGAAGCCATGGTGCAAAAGCGTCTCGCTGCGGAACAAGCCAAGGGAGAGACCGGTCTCTCCGAGGCTGAAGTGCGCGCCTGGTTTGAGCGCCTCTTCGCCGGCCATTACCTGCCTCACGTCATTGAGCCCTCCGCCGGTCTGGACCGCATGGCCCTCGCCATCCTCTGCGCCGCCTTCGATCAATTCGAAAAAGCCGACGCCAAAGGCAAGAGCGAAACTTTTACCGTTCTGCGCTTCCATCCCCGCGTGGCCCCCATCAAAGTGGGCGTCTTCCCGCTGCTCAAAAACAAGCCCGATCTCGTCGCCAAAGCCCGCGAGGTCTATGCCCTCCTCAAGCCGCACCTCAGCTGCTTCTACGATGAGACCGCCGCCATCGGCCGCCGCTACGCCCGGCAGGATGAAGTGGGCACCCCCTACGCCGTGACCATCGATTTCGAAACCCTCGGCGAGCAGGGCGATGACCTCAAGGACACCGTCACCCTGCGTCACCGGGACAGCGGCCAGCAAGAGCGCGTCAAAATCAGCGACCTCCTGCCCCGCCTCCTCCTCGCCGTCAGCTGACCGCCCCGCTTGGCCCTCGCCTCACGCGAAGCCACCCTCCCCCAACCCAAGGACTCAGGAACGGCAGCCGCTGATCCCAACAAGCGCCATCGATTCGTGTCCTTTCGGGGTTCCAAAAACGCGGGGCGGCACAATCGCGCCACCACCTCCAACAGGTGAGCGTCGTTGCTTCGCTGCGCGGACTGCCCGAGCAATGGCGAGCAGGCACACTGGGTAAGGTGTTCAAGTCACGACTGGACTCTTCGACACAGCGACCTCGAAACTTACCAATTCATTCTCCCTTGTTAGGGATCCGGTCATGCTCATCGGGCTCGACATCCGGCACCATGGCAAGGATCTTGTCGAAATCCTCAATCTTCGCTCGTGCGGCACGCTCATTCAAATATTCCACAGTCCTCATGGACGACACCTTCTCCGTAAGGGCATATGAAATGAACTGATTGATGGAGACATGGTCGGTCTCCGCCAAATCGCGTACTGCCTGATGGAGTGAGTCGGGGATTCTGATACTAAGTGTAGCCATTGTTTATTTCAGTTTGAGTTCTAATGAAAGGCCCCAAGGCGTCATAACGCGAACACCAAGGGCAGAAGCCGGCTGAAAATCACGCACATTGCAGGTAGTGATTGGGACATACCCCGCCGCAACCGCCAGTTCGAGAACGCATTCGTCCTTGGGATCGGGCAACCAGGGCCGCCAACGGAAAAAAACGTCTCGCGTCTCGGCCATCAGGAGAAATGCATCGAGAAATGCTGATACCACCATCGAGGACATCTGCCCCGGAATCATCCCTGGGCGGGACAGAACATCCTCGTATTCAAAGAAGAGCGCCGGTGAAACAATCGGTTTAACGACACCGTCCCTCACCCCTCGGAGCACACAAAACGCCGCTCCCCGAGTCGATCTCAGACCCGATACGATGACATTTGTATCGATCACAACTCGCATTTTGAAACCATATATGGTATCACATGTGGTGCAAGTTGGTTTTAGCTGAGTCCGTCGCACCAGCAGTAGCGACAAACGCAAGACCTCACGGACCCATCATGAGTGGCTATGAGAGCAAGCTGAAAGAAATGACCGACCTCTTGGCTCGGATGGAAATTGAGTACGCTCGAATGAGGGCTGAGTATGGTTACTGAAGGTGTGCCCGGCGTTTCGGTGAGAAGAACTGGCCATTCAAAATCCAGCTTTTTGAAAACGTTGAGGGCTCGCCGTCCGATGCGAGCAGCGCGAATGCGATCTCGGCGGTAGATTTGTAGTGCCATGCTTGATCGGGTCGGTGAATTCATGCGCGAGACCTGCATCAATTGCTTCCGAACCTCCATCGGTTCTCTCTTGTTCCTTGCGCTCATCTGCGACATGCTGCCGGGATGATGGTTTCGATTCGACGACGCGTGGGGACTTGGCTCGGCATTCTGGGTTGGATGCTGAGCGGGCTGGGACTGGCGTTGGAAATCCAGGGCGAGCCGCTGGTGGAGGCGAGCGAGCGGCAGGCGGAGATCGTCTGGGAAACGGACTCGGTGTCCGGTTCACTGGTGCTTTTTGGCACCCGGAAAGACCAGATGAATCAACGGGCGGAGACCAAGGGCGAGGTCGATGAATTGCATGCGGTGACGCTGTCTGGTCTGACGCCGGGCACGACGTATTACTTTTCGGTGGGCTCCAAGGGCTCGCGACTGAGTGAGGGAAGCTTCACCACGACGGGCACCGCACCCGCGCGCCCGCCCGAGCCTGCAGTGCCGGTGAAGAATGCGCAGCCGCCTGCGGCCCCTGAGCTGCCGACGCTGATGCAGGCTCCCGCAAGCCGTGTGACCTGGGGTTACCTGCCTTCCTTGGAGGATCACTACGAGCGTCACGGTCCCGACTTCAAAAGCGTGGGGCCGGATCACTACGCGGCTCAAGCGTGGTTGTTTTTGCAAAAGGCGATGCGCACGGGCCTGCCGATGAAACGCGACAGTGAGGGCACGGTACGAGTCTGGGAGGGAAAAACCCGCACCTTTGCGGCCTACAATTCGGACGGCACCACCAAGACCTTTTTCAAACCGAACGATCCCTCCTACTGGTCCCGCCAACCGGGAGTTCCGGTGACACCTGAGGAGCATCCGTTTGATCGAGATCCTCCCGCGCCGCTCTCAGCCTCTGACAAAAAATGAGTCCTCCTTCCCCTTCCCTCACCTCCTCTGCCTCGTCAGGTCATACCTGCCCGGTCTGCGGTTACCCCCACTTGCGGGAGGAGCCGCGTCATCGTGATGGCGGCGGTTCGTACGAAATCTGTCCGGCCTGCGGTTTTCAGTTTGGCGTAGATGATGACGATCGCGGAGTGGACTTTGCGAGCTGGCGTCAAAACTGGGTGGGGCGCGGCATGCCGTGGAGCAGTCGTGGGATTCCCCAGCCGCAGGACTGGGATCCCGCAGCGCTGATTGCCACGCTGCCTCCAACCGCAAAAAACGCCGGTCTGGATGAAGCGATCTAACGCCTCAGGCTCTCTTTAAGAACGCACGATGCGCGGCTCAGGGAGCTGGGACGGCGGGCAGATCACCTTGGGGTTCGAATTGCAGGACGTCTTGGTGGGTCTTGAGCGCTTTGCGGGCTTGATCGAAAAACTCGGTGAGGTCTTGGGCGTTGGCGCTGTCTTTTTCTTCGATCAAGTCGTAGAGCTTCTTGATCTGAGCTTCAGCGTCGAGATTGACGCCGCGCATGGCACTCTGGGCTGAGGAATACACGCGGCCAAATTCCCCCTGAGCGGCTTCAAAGGCGCGCTGCGCACCCTGCTCACGGTAGTACTGCTTTTCTGACTCGCGATAGTCTCGGCTCACGAGGCGACGGAAAAAACCAAACGTCTTTTTGGGGGCCTGCGCGGTGGGTTGCCGCGAGGCTTGACGCTCAAAGTAGTCCGCCAGTTCTTGGAACTCCTGCATCGGCTTTTGATACTGCTTTTGCAGATGACCAATGCCGGCGGCAATGACGGCCAGCTTTTCGGCTTCGTTTTTCGAGATGGCCTGACCCGCCTTCACTTTGCCCTCCAGCAGGTCGATGTATTCGATGGTCTGTTTGTTGCCTTCGAAGATGCTTTCGAACTCTTGGTAGGCGGCAGTGAGTTGCTTGCGCTGCTCTCCGCGTAGGGCATCGAGTCGGGACTCAAAATCGTCGGTCACAGCCGCGAGACGCTGCTCATGGCGCTGCGTTTGCTCCGCCAGTTGCGTCGCGGCCTGGGCGCGCTCATTTTCGAGGTCGGCCTGATGACTGATCTGGAGGCGTTCCACCTCCGCGCGGTGAGCCTTGGTTTCCGCCCACCAGCCGTAACCGAGCACGCCGCAGCCGAGCAGACTGAGCACAAAGAGGGTAATGAGGAGTTTGAGGGATTTCATGGCTACAAAGAGGCTTTGGGAGTCCTACGTGTCCAGTAGGACTTGTCCTTTCAGCAGGGATTGTGCCACGGCGTGCGTGGATTGCGATGCGCAACTTCAGCGAGTGGCGGTGGGAGGCGTGATGAAGCGGCACAGGATCTCGGCTCCGAGCAGCAGCATCCAGAATCCGCCGACGCAGGGAGCCGCGAAACCGGGAGTCCGCAGCATCCAGATGGCCACAGCGGTAAACTCCAGGATGATGCCTGCCTCGACGAGGCGCGCAGCGGCGATGGGCCGCATGCCACCCAGGGAGCAGGCGAGGGCTGCGGGGGCAGAGGCCAGCAGGGTGAAGATCTGCATCAGAAAAAACCACACCAGTGGGAAGCTCAGCAGACGCAGGGGCAGCTGCCAACTAAAGAAGCTGACTCCTCCCAACCACCACACGCCAGCGGCCAGCACCGTCCAGCCACCGATGAGCTGGCCCATCAGCCGCGCCTCCCACTCGGAGTGCCGCCGTGCAGCGGGCAAAAAGAAGCCGGACGCGGGGGGCACGGCGCTGCGGCGCTCCCGCCGCTCAAAGATGCAACGCCCTAGACCGCTGAGGAAAGGGCGCGGGGTGGGATCCGTCGGCGTCTTCATGGGGTGGGCTCCGGCTTGGCCACAAAGGCTGGTTCAAACACAAACCACTGCCGCCAGTGCGTGCGCACCGCTGCGGCCAACTGCGTGCTCCACCAGCTGGCCATGCGCTGCCTCCAGTCGTTTTTATCAAACCGCCCCTCCGGGCACTCAAACGGCGGGCCTGCTGTGATGCGATAGCGCCGCCAGCCCACTCGGGCGATGAAAAGTGGAAACACGGGACAACGCGAGACAACCCCAAGGAGGAACGGTCCCTTCGGCAATCGCCATTGGTAACCTTCGCAGAAGTCCAGATTCTCGGGCGCGACGTCGAAGAGGATGCGATCTCCCTGGATGGCCACCACCTCTCCGTCAGCCAGCAGGCGGGTGAGTTCCACCGCCAGCATGTTTCCTGGCTGGTTGTAGTGAACGATGAATTGCCCGCTGGGGTGCGAATGGCGGGCGTCAGCGGCGTAGGTCTGACTCTCCGCGTGACGCTCCGGCACGCGCACGATGTGCAGGGGGCGCTGCAGGCGATCGGCAAACAACTGCCCCGCCAGATCATAGCTGCCCATGTGCGCTGTGAGGATGAGCGCGCCGCCGGGGTGCGCGCCGAGTTGGTTGAGGTACTCGACGCCTTCCACCTCCCAATCGATCACGTCATCCCCGCTGCGCACGCGGGCGGAATCCGTCAGCACCCAGGCAAAATCACGCACCACGCGAAACGCGCGGACATGGCGCTGCCAACCGTTTTCTCCTGGAAAAAGCACGGCCATGTTGGCCAGCAGAGCGCGGCGCTGCGGCACGCATAGGGCGTAAAAGGAGGCCGCGCAGGCGGTGACGAAGATGGGCTCGAGGAACCACGGGCAAATCAGCACGCCCAGGTCGAGATACCGCAGCCAGACGTCACCGTGCAGGGCAAAGCGCCGCAACCAACGTTTCATCGCGGAGACTTACGACTCGGGTTTCTTATCGGAATCTTCCTTGGCTCGCAGCTCGGCCCGTGGAGCAGGCCCGGAGCGCAGGGCCACCTGGGTCTGCCACCAGGACTCGATGGCGGGGATATCGAACAGGCGGAATCGCCGCCCGAGAGTCTGCTCAAAGCTGAGCTGCGCCTCTTTGGCCACGTCCAAACTGGGATCGTTCTTCAAGGCATCAATGAGGGCATTTCCCACCTCTGGAGTGCGGCGCCCCCCGAGGAGGAAGGCGGATCGCAGCCGGATCTGCCAATCGCTCTCGCGCTGGCTCAGCAGCTCGATGAGCTGCTCCGTGGTGAGGTCTGCCTCATCCCGCACGCTACCTTTGGGGTAAAGCTCATCGAGCGGTAGGCGAAAGCCCGGATCGATGCGGGTGACAAATTGATAGTGCCCCATGACGCGGTAGTACTCCGCCTTGGCTGCGTGCCAGAGATTGGCGCGTTCGGGATCGCTCATCGCCTCGACGATACGCACCAGCGGCTCGCGCTCGCCGGTAGCGATCGCTTCATCTGCGTAGGCGGTGAGGCGGTTGCGTTCCTTGAGCAGGCGCAGCTCCATCATGGATGGAGTGTTGGCCTCAGCGATGAGGGCGTCGGAAGTGGGCTCGGTCGGCACGCCTGCCGAGCTGGCGGTGCTGACGGGCACCTCCTGGGCACCGCGGCTGGCCACACGATCAGCCAGCGTCCGCACCTGACCTTCCTGGTCGGCCTGAAGCTTGCGCAGGGAGTCGAGCTGGCGCTGGATCTCCGCCAGGGCCGAGCTGCTGGCGGCCATTTCCTGACGGACATCCGGCGGGATCTCGATGGCCACGGCCTGAGCGACGGCGGGCGCGCTGGAAGGAGTAGCATCTCCGGCAGGCAGATGCCGGGAGTACGTCTGCAGGCTGGAGAGGGTGGGTTTGATCTCCCTCAAATAAAAGGTGTAGCCAAACAGCGCCATCCCGCCCAGCAGCAGCAGCACGATGACGAACAGCAGAAGAAACAGCCGCTGCGCGTGAGTGGAACGCTTCACGTTGGCCGGACGGCGATAATTCGGCGCTCCGGTGATGAGCGACCGAACGGCTTGGTTTTTGGGAGTGTCCGCCTGACCATCCGCGAGCAGGGCAGCCCGCTTTTGCTGGCCCGCCTGGGAGGAGTCACCCGGCGGGACAGCTGGCTTGTCAGACGATGAGGGGGCATCAGGCACCTGCGTCATGTTCCGACAATCTATAGGGCGGGCTGGCTGGGTTGCCAGAGGAAAGAATAAAAGCCGCTAGGGCTCGCTGCGGGAGTGTGATAGCTTCGGCACCGTATTTTTCACCCCATCGCCTGCCCATGAGTTCATCTGCCCCAGACACCGCACCCGCGACGGACGCCCCTGCGGATACCTCCGCAGAAGGCGCGAGCACCGGGACAGCACGGCAGGGGCTGGATGCGCGCTGGCTGGCTCTGGGCTGCTTCACGCTCTGCCTGGTGCTGCTCTACGCGGTGTGGCCCTATCAAAACTGGCAGTTCGATGAGCGCTCCAGCATCCTGTCGGGCTGGTTCCGCTCCGTGCTGCGAGACAGTGAATGGACCTTCTGCCTGGTGGTGCCGCCGATCGTGGCCTACCTCGTCTGGAAGCAGGCCGATCAACTCCGCGCCCTGCCCTTGCGGGGCAGCTGGGGGGGCGTCGGACTCGTCGTGCTGGCGCTGCTGGTTTACTGGATGGGGTACAAAGTGAACACCGGCTACCTGGGCTTTTTCTCAGCCCACACCATGGTGCTCGGGCTCATCCTGCTCATCGGTGGCCCTCAGTGGACGCGGGCGCTGTTTTTTCCCTGGCTGTTTCTGACGTTCATGTGGCCCTTGTTTCCCCTGGAGGAAAGGCTGGCCTTTCCCCTGCGCATGCTCACCGCCAACCTGTCCGCCAAGCTGCTCAACCTGCTGCATCTCGACGTCATCCGCGAAGGCACCGCGCTGCATTCCGCCAGTGATGCCGCAGCGGGCATCGCTCCGGGTGAACGCTTCCAACTCGACGTCTCAGAGCCTTGCAGTGGCATCCGCTCGCTGTTCTCCCTCATGATGGTCAGCGCTCTCTACGGCTACCTCGTACTGAAGTCTCCCGTCTCCCGCCTGATCCTGTTTGCCTCCTCCATCCCTCTCGCCGTGGCGGGCAACTTGGTCCGCATGGTCATGCTCACGGCAGGTTCCTACTGGTTCGGCTCGGAATTTGCCGTGGGCCGAAACATCGACGGCCACCAGGAGATGAGCACCTTTCACAGCCTAGCGGGATACGCCGTCTTCGCCGTAGCTCTCGGGGGCATGTTTGCCATCTGCAGCCTGCTGGAGGGACGGCACTGGAAGCGGCTCAAAACCAAACGCCGCAGCTCTCGCTCAGCCACCGCTTTGGCCCGCCCTAGCATCACCCGCCACCTACTGGCCAGTTGCGGCGTCGCCCTCGTCCTCTGCGTCAGCTGTCTGGCCTGGTGCTCCACCCTGAACCTTCGCCCGCAGTTCGCAGATCCCGGGGTCACTCTGGACCTGCCCCTTCGGGTGAGCGCCTACCAAGGGCGTCCCATGGAAATCACCACCAAAGAAAAAGAGCTGCTCAACCCTGAGGGCGTCGAGCTGGCACGCACCGCTTATTTGGATGCCCGCAGGCGCGAGATCATCGCCACCATCATCGTCGGAGGTCCAGGAAAAAGAACCCTGCACCGCCCCGAGGTCTGCCTCCCCGGCCAGGGCTGGAGCATCGTGGACTCCAATGAGATCACCATCCCTCTCCAAGACGGCCGCAACGTCCACGCCACCGTCCTCCGGCTGCTGCGAGATCGCATTGATGCCGACGGCCAACGCCTGCGTTTTCGCGGGCTCAACATCTACTGGTACGTCGGTTCGGATGGATCCACCGTCGCTGATTTTTACGGTCACGTCACTCAGGGATATCGCGATGCCATTTTGAAAAACCTCAACCATCGCTGGTCCATGGTCTCCGTTTTCACACCGGTCTGGGAAGGTCCCGTCGGACGGGAAGATCCCTTTGAAGAACTCCGCGCGCTGGATGACACCAAGGCCTTCATCACGGAGCTGGCTCCCCAACTCATGATCCTCCCGCCGGAGTCTTGAACCCACCCCAGCCCTACTGCACGGCGCGCTCAAAAAAACGCCGCTCGGAATCCAGCAGCACCTCGGACGGAATGCGCTCCGCCAAACGAAACGCTTCCACATCCCGGCCGCAGGTCGCCATCAAACCCGCCGCCACTGCGCGGGGACCGGGAGGGAGATCTCCCACCTCACTGCCCAGCGTCTGGATTTCCCGCTTCACCAGCTCCACATCCCGCAGCCGATAGGCCGCCAGAGCGCGCAGCAGCGGGATCGGGATCCGCGCGTCCGCCCCCTCCCAGCGCAGGTTGGCATCCTCATCTTCCAGGCGGCGTTCCGTCAGCTCGATCTCCTCCCCCAGCAGCAATCTCAGGTAGTTCAGCCGATCCCGATACACCCCGCTGCTCGGGCGTTCCTCCAGCAACTCCTGACTGACCTTGACCAACAGCGCCGTATCCCGACTACGCTGCGCCAGCTCATAGGTCCGCTCTGCCATGTTCGCCTTCAGCTTCTGGCTCAGCCCACCCAGAGATTGGTAACACTGAATCGCCAAGTCATACATCCCCAACCGATCCGCCACCATGCTTGCCGCCACCAGCGTGGCAGGATCCTCCGCCTGCATCGCAAACTTCACCGCCGAAGTCAGATGGCTGCGCACCTGCGCCGTATCCTTCGGAGTCAGATGGCTGGCCGCTTCCGCCAGCCAGACCTCCACCCGCCCCCGAGAAACGGGGATCCGTCCACCGCCCGTCAGCAGCCGCTTCAGATCGGCCCATCGCCCTTCTTCACCCAGGGCCTGCGCCACCAGCGGGAAAAGTTCGGGAGAATTCGTCGCCATATTGGGCGGCACCATTTTCAGCAGACGCGTGTGCTGCTTCTCCGTCGCCAGCCAGCTGAGAAAGGGCAGCATGTCCTCCACGCCCTTGCCCTCGTGCGCCTTCATTTCCTCATCGAGGATGGCGTCCCGCCGCTGGGGCTGGATGCGAATCATCGCAGACAGCACCTTAAACCGATCCGCCACGCCTGCGTCAGGATGGGCTCCCACCACCTCCACCAGCCGCTCCACCTCAGGTGCCGACAAGTCCTTGTCCTCCGCCAAAAATCGGATCGCCTTCAGAGCCGTGTCGTCTTGTTTTTCTGCCAGCTCCCACATCGTCGCCCGCGCGCGCCGGTGGATCTCGGGAAATGTGTTGGTGTAGTCCAGCGCAGCGAGACGCAACTTGGAGTCCGGGTCATCAGGATCCGCCATCAGCGCGCGGCGCAGGATGTCCTCCGCCTCTCGCACATGACCCTCCGCCCGGCGGATTCCAGCCAGCAATTCGAGCCCTGCCTTGCTCTCCCGCTGCTCAGGCGTCAGTTGCTCCAGAATCTCCCGAGCCTCCGCTGCCTCTCCCAGTTGCATGTGGGTCTGGCCCAGCAGCAGCAGATCGTCCGCATCAGAAATGCCCGCTTCACGCATCGCCTTCAGTGTGACCAAAAGCCCGCGAGGCTCGGAGCCCGTCTTTTGCAGGAAATCCCGCGTCACCCGCAACACTGCCGGGTTTTCCCGGTGAAAACGATTGGCCTGCGACAGCTCCCGGCTGGCCACCATGTAGTCCTCTTTCTCCAAAGCCGCGCGGGCCTTTCCCGCCAAATGCTCAGCATAAAGGCTCTTGCCCGCATTCACCAGACTGCGTCCCCCAAAGGCCAATACCACCGCCAAAGCTGCTGCGATAAACAGCATCCACGTCCACATCCCAAATCCGCTCCCGGACGAGCTGGTTTCTGCCGCATCCGTCGCCTCCGTCGCTTCGGGTTGATCGGTTTTTGGATCGAGTTGTTCAGACATAACATTGCAAAGAGAAGAGTCATCCGCCTCGGGGCCAGCCAAATGCGACCCACTGCGGAAGCGCCTCCACGCGGCTCATCCCCCGGGCAGTTCCAAGGCCAAACGGAAACCAATGTTCGGACGCCCCGAATCCGCCGCCACGTGCATCCGCACCGAGGTCAGCAAAGCCTCCCGCTCAAACGACAGCCAAGATCCCCCCCGCACCACACGCTCCGCCTCATTCCCAGGCCAGACATCCTCGCACCATTCCGCCACGTTCCCACCCAGCTCAAAGTACCCCGCCTCATTGGGATCCCCATCTGCCACTGGTCCCGTGTAGGAGTGGCGATCATCAAAGCCCTCGATCTTGGTCGCATCCAAATTGGCCGCACGCCGAGGCGGAGGCCACACCGACCCAGGCCACGGCAGGTGCTCTTTGTCCCCACCGGAACGCGCCGCAGGGTCCGCCCCGATCTCCCCGCTCAGCCCCGCCACCTCGCTCCACTCCAGATCCGTCGGCAGGCGATAGCGGGCCCCTTCAGGCAACAAACCCGCCTCCTTTTCAAACCGCGTCAGCCAATCGCAAAACGCCGTGGCGTCATTCCACGACACCCCCGCTGCCGGGTGTTCTTTGTTCGTCAAAAAGCTGGGACGCCCCGGCCACTCCCGACCCGTCTCTTTGATGAAAAGCTCGTAAGCCTCCACCGAAACCTCGCGCGATCCCACCCATACCGGCACCTCAGGCAGCTCCAACATGGTCTCTCCCAACGTATTGCCATAGGTCCGACCCACCTCCAACGGCAGCAACGTCTTCGGATCGGGGAATGCCCCCTTCGCCTCCCCGCCGCTCGCCAATCTCTCACGCATCGCCTGCCGCTCCTCTTCGGTCACTTCCACCGTCGAGCTGAGCACCTTCTCCCGCTGAGCCTTTGCATCCTCCTCGCGGCGCACCTTTTCCTCAGCGAGCAACCGCGCCGTACGGCGTTTGTCCTCAAACACCAGTCGCATCCCAAACGTCGGCGCACGCAAATCCGCAGGCACCTGATACAAGTAGGAAGACCGCAAACATTCGGGCCGGTAGTAGGCCCAAGACCCACCCCTCAACACCCCCGTGGCACCGATCGTCAGCTCCGGCTCCCAGGTCCACTCCCACACGTTGCCCGCTAGATCGTACAATCCGTCCTCCGAAGGTTTCGTCCGCCCCACCGGAGCCGTGAACGGAAAGTCATCCAGAAAATCCTTGATCTCCCCATCGGCCAGATTCGCCGCTCCGATCGGCGGCGGCCACGCCATGCCCCACGGAAAGCGCCGCTTGTCTTGCAGGATCTCGTCCGACGCCGCCCCGCGCAACTTACGCTCCTCCGCGATGCCTGCCGCAGCGCTCCACTCCCGATTCGTCGGCAGGCGATACGTCTCCGAGGGACTGATCTTCCCCGCCGCTTGCTCCTTTTCCGTCAGCCAGTTGCAGTAGGCCACCGCATCCTGCAGATTCACCCCCACCACCGGGTGATCCACGGTCTGATCAAAGTGGGGCTTGAAGGACCAGCTGTAATCGGAGGATCGCAGGAACGTGTTGAAGTCAGACACCTTCGTCTCAGTCGCCGCAAACATCACCATCGTCCCTGGCACCGGAAGGTAGCGATTTCCAAAAACGTCCCGATGCTCTTCCGGGCCATCACCCTGCCCCCGTGCGACACCGCTCCCTAGCGACAGAGCCATCAGCAGAGCCAGGCCTCGGCTTGTCATCATCAACTCAAAACACCCACCAAACATCATCACCCATCATGGGGCCAAACCCGACTGACTCCAAAGAAAAAAATACGGATTCCCCCAGTGCTATTCCTTCCGACGCGAGTCCATCACAATCGTCACCGGCCCGTCATTGACGAGAGCCACCGCCATGTCCGCCCCGAAGCGGCCCCGGGCCACCTCGCGCCCCAGCAGCCCCTCGCACTCGCTGAGGAACCTCTCATACAGCGGAATGGCCTCTTCGGGCCGTGCCGCCCCGATAAAACTCGGTCGATTGCCCTTCTTCGTACTCGCATGCAGCGTGAACTGGCTGATCACGAGCAGCCCACCCGCGATGTCTTCCAGCGAGCGATTCATCTTCCCCTCCTCATCGGCAAAAAGACGCATGCGCACGATCTTGGCCGCCAGCCAAGCCCCGTCCTCCTCCGCATCTCCCTGCTCAATCCCCAGCAGCACCAACAGCCCCGGGCCAATCCGACCCGTAACCTCTCCGTCGATCGTGACCGAGGCCTCTCGACAACGCTGAATCACCGCTCTCATGGATTCACGAAACGCTTCAAGCCCGGCGATCCACCCAGCGATAAACCCGCCGCGCATTTTCCGAATAAAACTTGGCCGCAGCCTCCTCACCTTTTTCCGAAATGTAACGATGCGCCAAATCCCACACCACCGTGTAGGGTGCACCCCGATCGCTCACCGGCCAGTTGCTACCGTAAATCCACCGATCCACCCCAAAGGCCTGCCACAGGTGATCCAAGGTCGCCCGGTACACATCCAGCTCCGTCGGAGCCTGACCCGGCGGCGTCTTCGTCGCCTCCACGAGTGCGGAGATTTTCATGTTCACATTGGGCTGCTCAGCGAGCCGACTCATGGCCTCTTTCCACTCTGGATCGGGTCGCGTGCTGTCGCGGGGATTGCCGAGGTGATCAATGACGATGCGCAAATCAGGCACCTCGCGAGCCAGCCGGACGGCATCCGCCGTGGAGGCATTGCGGCCGTTCAAATCCAGCTCCAGATTGTGCTCCGCCAAGATACGAGCACCGGCCAGGACGCGAGGAAAATCCTCGTCCACATCCACCAGCCCCGATCGCCAGCGCACCCCGACAAAAAGCCGATTCGCGGCAAACCGTTTGACGTTGGCCTCGAAGGCCTCATCCCGAGGATCGAGGTTGCCCACAAAGCCCACAATGCAGGGCTCCTTTTCCGCCAGATCGAGGATCCATTGATTGTCCTCCACCCATTGACTCGCCTCCACGACGACGGTTTCCCGCACCCCATGAGGACTCGCCACCGCCAGCCAATCGGGAGGCAGCACCGTGCGATAAAGCGCCGAATCCTGCGGCGGCCAGGGCACCCCCTGTGGCCGTGATGGATCGTAAAAGTGCGTATGCGTATCGATCACCCGAGGTGCCCCAGCCGCATTATCCTCCGCGCTGGCAAACTCACTGGCCAACCCCGCAACCGCAGCGGAGGCGGTCATTTGCATCCATTTTCTTCGTTTCATGACCGTTTCATACCCAATCCCTGGCGCGAGGACAAGCCGTGCGATTTTTCTTTGCCCCAGAACCCGTTCCCTCCCAAGGTGCCTCCCATGCTGCGACTGCTCCTGCTGATCTCTCTCCCCCTCTACATCCTGGACCAATGGACCAAGCTTTGGGTGGTGCGCCACTTTGAGCTGAATGGTGCGATGCAAGAAGTCATCCCAGCAACGTTTTGGCTGCATCACGTCGCCAACACCGGCGTGGCCTTCGGTCTCTTCAACGGCACCGAATATGCCAACTACGCCTTCGGGTTCATCTCCATCACCGCCCTCGTGCTGTTGACCGTGTTTTACCGGCGCGGCCTGTTTCCTGGGCGGCTCAGCCAAGTCGCTGTCGCCCTTCTCATCGCCGGCATCTTGGGCAACTTTACCGACCGCCTCCTGCACGGTTACGTGGTGGACTTCTTGCGCTTCGACTTCGGCTTCCGCCCCTTCAATCCCTGGCCCTCCTTCAACGTCGCCGACTCCTGCGTGGTCGTCGCAGCTCTGTGCCTAGCCGCCGCGTCTTTCATCGAACCGCCCCCCGTCAAACAGGCGGAAGCTTGACTCGGATCCGAATCAGCCTTCCGCCTGAATCGACTCAGCGATCAAAGAAGTTTTCGTCCTCCCGATCCGCAACCTTGAGATAGCGGTAATACACCTCCAGCATCAGCGTACAGAGCGCCTGGCGATAAACTGGATCTGACGCATCTCCTGAGGGCCAATTGGGACGTCCTTTGCGCCAGCTCCCATCCGCCTCCTGAGCAGACAGGATCTGCGGCAGAAACTGAGCGTTGTAAAACTTCCAGTCGTCTCCCCCCGCTTGGAAGAAAGCCTGCGTGTAATAGTACCAGCAGTAGAGATTGCAGTTCTTGTCCCAATCCAGAGGCTCTTTGGTCAGGAAATCCGTGAGAAACTTCATGCCATCTCGCATGGATTTGGTTTTGTTCTTGGCCAAGGTCTGCACCCCCAGCAAGCCACATCCCGTCAGGCTCCATTGATTGTAGTGATCATCTCTCTTTTCCTTTCCGAAACCACCATCCTTGGTTTGCTTGGAGAGGAGATACTCCACCGCTTTGTCAATCGAAGCGTGCAGACCCGGAATCTTGAGGCCCGTGTTTTTGGCCGCCTTCAACGCCTGATATTGCCAGCCCGTGACCGAGAGATCCTCGCCACCGCTGTCCTTGGTGTAGGCGATCGGCAGTCCTGCCTTGTCACCGCCGTAGGTCCACGCTCCACGCTTGTTTTGATTGTCGATGATCAGCTTGACGCCTTTTTCAAACGTCTCCCGCATGCCTGGTAGCTGCTTGGAACCCAGCCTCGCCAACGTGTACATTTCCCCCAACGCATAGGTCGCAATGCCATGCTCGTAGGCAGCTCCATTGCTCACGGGATTTTCCGCCAAGATGCCGCTGTCCGTCTTCTGCCCCAACTCCACCAAAAACATGATCGCCCGCATCACGTTGTCGCCATAGAACGGTGAATCGGGCGTTTCACAACGGCCCAGATAACACAGCAGCGCCAGTCCTGTCATCGCCGCACGATCGCTCTTGCCATTGTTTCGCCCCCAAGAGCCATCCTCGTTTTGATGGGAGGCCAGCCACTCCAGCGATTGCGATACCGCGCGTTCGCACTCGCTGCTGCCACCGCTTTCCTTCAGCTTTTTCAATCGCTCCGCCGAGGAACAGCGGCTGCGCATCGAGGGCGGCAGACTCACAAAACCCGCCGCACTGCCCATGCCCACTCCGCTGCCAAACCCACCGCCTGCACCACCCGTGCCAAAGCCACCACTCCCCATGATGCCCCCGCCCGCCATGCCGCCCACATCCGGCACATCCAGCAGATCCGGCGGAGCTTCCGGCAGGGAAATCGCCGCATTTTGGCTCGTACTGACAATCTTCTTCATCGGTGTCGCCTTGTTCAGCGTGCTCCGTTTTTTCTGCTGCACCTGATGCCGCAACTCCGACGACGCCTCAGCACCTTGCTGCGTGCCCCCACCCGGCAAAAAGTCCACCTGCTTCTCGATCAGGTCCGGCGTGAACACAATCGTCACCGCCAGCAGCAGCAATCCCAAGTGAATCAACAAGCTCGTCGTCAAACCACCGCCACCAATTTTGCGCCACAACCGCACAAAGGCATTGGGCGGATGGGCATCGCCAAAGTCATGGGTCGCCTGCGGGTGAAAGTCGCCCGGCGTATCACCCGGCGAGCGATCTCCCCCCAACAATTCTTCGTCACTCAAAGCCGCCGCAGCCACCGGCTCCTCAGCCACTTCGAGTGGAGTCACCGCTGCCACCTGTGGCAATTCCACCGGATAGGTCGCACGAGCATCCGGCGGGGGAATTGAAGCTCCAGAGTCGGGGGGAGGAAGAGATTGGCTCATCGTGGTAAGGGGGACTAGATGCATTCAAACCAATTCTCTGCAACGCGTCCAGACAAAATCACGGTTTTCAATGCCTCCCTCCCTTGCAAAACCGGCCCATTGAATCTGGATTTCCATGCCATTGTTTTTGGTGCCATCAAAGCCTGCTCAGCTCATGACGACGCTTTCGTCCATCAGGTTTCCCCACCAGATTGCCTCACCACCGCCTCCACCCGCAACTGCCGCATCACGTGCAGCCCCGCTCCTCGCTCCAGCTC
>JAGRPD010000232.1 GCA_020439875.1 Verrucomicrobiales bacterium | reverse complement strand
GCGGCAAGACGCTCACCTCCTTCAATGCCTCCACCCTGCTCAAGCTCAACGAGCACATCCATAAGTGCCTCTTCGTCGTGGACCGCAAGGACCGGGGCGAGGCGAATATCTCCCGTGACATCGGCGGACGTGCTACGGGTCAATTTCGGACTCGCAGGTTTATTTCGAGCAATTAAAGTTCACAGTCGCAAAATGGCAGCAAAACCCACAATCAAACCAGAACAGGTTCCATTCCGTTTCCATCCGCGCGTCTTTGCGTCTCTCGGCGCGGACTTGGTGACAAGCGACCTTGTCGCCGTCATTGAGTTGGTTAAGAATTGCTACGACGCTTTCGCCACGCGTGTGGACGTCCGCTTCAAGACCGGAGCCGACGGCAAGCTCTCGCTGGAAATCGAGGATGATGGGATGGGCATGACGGATGACACGATTCGTGATGTCTGGTGCGTGGTCGCGACGCCATTCCGAGAACAGCACACCACTTCATCGCGCGACAAGAAACAGCGGCGCGTTTCGGGCGCGAAAGGGCTGGGGCGCTTGTCCGCCGCACGGCTTGGCGAGGCAATGCAGGTCGTCACGAAGACCAAGGGCGGCAAATGTTGGCAGGTGGATGTTTCATGGGGAGGCTTGGCAAGTTCGGATTCGATGGATACGTGCTATGCGTTCCTCGCCGAGGGCGATGAAACGACGCTGAGGAAAGGAGCGGGAACGCTGGTTCGCATCAATGGGCTGTATGGAGAGTGGACGGATGAGATGGTGTCTGACCTTGAAGAAGGGCTGTCACGGTTGAAGCCCCCCTTCGATAAACTCGGCGACTTCAAAATTTACATTACCCCACCGGGCGAAAACGAGCGCGCCACCGAGATTGAGCCATCGAAGCTCATCAACAACCCCACCTACCTTATCAAGGGACACTATGCTGCGGACGGCTCATTGAAATACGAGTATCTCTACAAAGGCCTCGATGGGAAACGGCGCTCCGTAAATACGGCCACCCCGCAATCATGGCGAACAGTGAAGGATGACGTCTCTCGCAACCCTCAGCGATACCAACCAAAAGGTGACAAACCTCTTTGCGGACCATTCAATTTCGAGATTCGTGCATGGGACTTGGACAAAGACAGCGTTGAACTGGCCGCAGGTCAGTTCAAAATGCAGAAGTCCCAAATCCGCACGGAGATTCGCACCTTCAAAGGGCTTTCCGTTTATCGCGACCAGATTCTGGTGCTGCCTAAATCCGAAACTGCTCGCGATTGGCTGGGCCTTGACCTGCGCCGCGTCAGCAAAGTAGGCACACGCATCAGCACCAGCCAAATTGTGGGTTACGTGGGCATTTCCGGGGACGCAAACCCCGACATTGAAGACACGAGCGACCGCGAAAGGTTCGTGCAGAACGATGCGGCGAAGGAGTTTCAAGTTCTCCTTTATCATGTCATCGAAGCATTGGAAATGGAGCGGGACAGGGACCGCGAGCCAGCACCGCCGAGTCCTTTGGACATCTTCTCGGGCATCTCCGCATCGGATGTTGTTACCGAGGCGCGCAGGGCCAAAGAACAGGGAGCGGATGCCGACGAAATCATTGCCTTAGTCGAGGGTTTCGACAGAAAGCTCGAAGGCACTCGAAAAGCTGTTGAACAACACTTCACCTATTACAGCCGCCTTGCCACGCTTGGCACACTGGCGGCGATGTTGGTGCATGAAATCGGCAATAAGCGGCTTTATATCCAAAGCTTCGTTGAAGCCGTGCACGCCTATCTCGCCAAGCCTGAGAAGGGCACTTTCGACGTAAAGAAAACGCTGAAATACGCCGAGGAGGCGCTGTCCCACCTGCAACGGCTTGCTCAGGTGTTCTACCCGCTCGCAGCCCGCACCTACAAACGTGGGCGGCGGACTGCATCCATAGCTGCAACGGTCGAAATGTGCCGCACAGCTCAGGAGAAGCCGTTGGCGGAACGCGGTATTGATTGGAAAGCTGAATTGAAGGGGCCGGATGAGGTCAAAGTTGATCCGGCGGAACTACACGCCGTTCTCCAAAACCTCGTGGACAACGCCGTCTATTGGCTGGGCCGCAAGGAGAGTGGTGAAAAGAAGCTCGTGATTGAAACTCGCAAATCCGCCATCGCCGGGCGTGTTCAGGTTCTTGTGCATGACTCCGGCGTTGGTGTTGCTGATGAAGACCGCGAGCGAATCTTCGACCCAGGCTACACACGCCGGCCCAATGGCGCGGGCATGGGCCTGACCGTTGCAGGCGAGATAGTCTCGCAGCATGACGGAAAGCTGCGCCTCGCGCCGCAAGGCCGATTTGGCGGGGCGACGTTTGATTTCACTCTGCCATTAAAATAACCGGGCCATCTCAATGAAACTCAAAGTGCTGATAGTAGAAGACGAGGAAGCAGTTGGAAATTTACTTGAGGACGCGATTACCAAGCGCCTGCAGGAGCTTGCCCATAATCCAGTCATTCGCCGCTGCAAGAGCATCCCGAAATCCGAGGATGCGCTTGAAGAGTTTCGGCCCCACGTAGTCACGCTCGACCTGAAAGACGAAAGCACCCAAGATTTTGATGCAGGAAAACCAGCCTGGGACTTCATCAGAGACAGGCATTTTTGCCCGGTGGTTTTCTTTTCAGCAAATGCACTTCCCGATGGTTTCCCGGACGGAACCGACCCGTTTGCACAATACCTGAACAAAAACGAGAAGGACGCCGTAGCCGTCGCTGCGACAATCGAATCATTTATTCCGCACGTCATAGGGTTGGAAACTATTCGGGCGGATGTCGAAGCTCGATACGCCAAGTCGCTTCAAAAAGTATCAAAGTTGATTTGGAAGACGGAAGCGCAAGGAGACTCACGAACTCAGGCATTAGTAAGAGTGACGCGGCGGCGGCTTGCGGCCATGCTTGAGCGTCCTTTGGCTGAGGAGCCAAACATCAAGGCGTGGGAGCAGTTCATTTACCCACCAACGGACGAAAGCCACCTCTGCACAGGGGATGTTGTATTCCAGCGCGGCGCTGACCGCATGAAGGCAAACAGCTTTCGGGTAATTCTGACGCCGCCTTGCGATTTGGTTCCCGGTCAGAATGCCATTGCTGAGGTTTTATTGGGAAAGTGCATCCCAGCGGCAGATGCTGAGGTATTTCGCAGGGCTGGAATCCAAGTCAACCCGACCCCGACGACCAAGCTCGCTGAGAAGCTCGCCAAAGACGAGGTCGCGGGACTGAAGCTGGTTCCAAAGTTGGGCGACTTATGGCCGACGATGGTTCTCGACTTTAAATCCCTTGAACTGGTGCCAAGAAATGCCATCGCCTTGTCGCCTGAAACGGCGAACGGCGAATCCAAGTTCGAGCGAATCGCCAGCATGGATAGCCCTTTTCGTGAGGCGCTTTCGTGGCGTTTCATGCAGACAGCGGGCAGGCCGGGCACTCCTGACGCCGACAGGACTGCACTCGAAACGGAAATCAAAGCCGCCAAGTAACTATGGTCGCCTTGGATTTCTTTTGCGGAGCAGGCGGTCTCACGCGGGGATTCCTCAACATGGGAATCGAAGTCCGTGCGGGCATTGACCTGAATGCATCCTGCAAGCGCACCTACGAGACTAATAACCGCCCGGCCCGCTTCATCCCCGGCGACCTCTCCGTCTTGCGCGGCTCGGACATCGCGCCTCTCGTGGACGACATTCCGCGCGACGAACTCATTTTCATGGGATGCGCTCCTTGCCAGCCGTTCAGCAAGCAACGGCGTGAAGTGAATCGCGATGGTGGGACGCTCTTGGAACGCTTTGGCCGCTTGGTTGACGAGTTTCGCCCAGGCTATGTCATCATCGAGAACGTCCCAGGTATCGCCAAGGTTCGCGGCAACAGCACCTACAAGCGGTTTTTGAAACGCCTCACCAATGCCGGCTACAAATTCGCCGACGGAAAACTCGACGCAAAGTGGTTTGGCGTTCCGCAGACTCGTAACCGCTGGGTCGTGATTGCGTGCCGCGATATCGAGCCAAGTTTGCCGGAGCAAACACACGGCACCGGCACAACGCCATTCGTTACGGTGCGCGACGCTATTCGGAGTTATCCACGAATCCGTGCTGGCGAGCAATCGGTGGTCGTGCCCAATCATCGGGCAGCGCAGATTTCCGAAACGAATCTTCAGCGGCTCGCCGTCACTCCTCCCGATGGCGGCGGACGATTGAACTGGCCTGATGAATTGGTTTTGGACTGCCATCGAAAATACGAAGGCCACTCGGATGTGTATGGGCGTATGCGATGGGATGCTCCTGCTCCCACGCTAACCTGCAAATGTTTTAGCATCTCCAACGGGCGTTACGGGCATCCGGAGCAGAATCGCGCGATCTCGCTACGCGAGGCGGCCAAGCTTCAGTCGTTTCCAGATAATTACGTTTTCTACGGCGAGTCACAGGCGTGTATCGGTGCGCAGATTGGAAACGCGGTGCCAGTCAAGATGGGTGAGGCTTTAGCTCGAAAAATCCTCCAGTTGAAGCGCCAAGCACGCTGAACCGCTGAATTGGAAAAAAGCAGCAGATTTCCGACATCCTCTCCGCCATTGTCACGCTGGACAGCCAGGAACCGAAGACCGGCACGAAGAAGCGGCTGGAGAGCGTGATGGACATGGCCTGCGGCTCAGGCTCCTTGCTGCTCAACGTCCGCAAAAAGGTGGCTGGAGCTTCCAGCTCCAAGGGCTCGAAAACAAAGGAGCAGGATGCTCCTGCCACTATCGGCACCATCGGCAAGATCTTCGGCCAGGACAAAAGGGCGCGGGGGCAGCGCCGTTTTGGTCTCGCAGAGCGAGCCCGCAGGGTGAGGCAGCGGGGGAAGCCGCCGAAACAGAAGAACATCACCACCTACAACCTCGCCCGCATGAACATGCTGCTGCACGGGGTGAATGACACCGAGTTCGAAATCTTCCACGGCGACACCCTGCTCAACGAATGGGATGGGGAAAATGACGAATAACGAATGAGGAATAGTTTCAGCTTCGGCTTCCTGCTGCATGGCTTCCAC
>JAGRPD010000231.1:208-4470 GCA_020439875.1 Verrucomicrobiales bacterium | reverse complement strand
CCACACGCCTTTGAAGACGCGAATGTGACCGCTGCCGCATCCCTCAAAAATCAGCAATCCGTGTTCAGCAATCGACATTCAAAAAACTCCGCATTGCCCCCTTCGAGCGTTGACCTTCTCCCGGCGCGATCCGCCATCGTAACTTGACCCTCCCAGCAGTGCTCATCCCAGGGCCGCCGCCCACTCGGCCTCTTTGAAACCCACCAAAAACACCTGGGCCGCCTCATCCAGCGCCAAGGGTCGCTTCACCAGATTGCCATGGTTTGCCAGCAACTCCAAAGCCGCCTTCTCACTCAGGGTCGGCAGTTTTTCCTTCATCCCCATCGACCGATAATCCTGGCCAGAGGTATTGAACATCGACCGCAGCTCCCCCCGCGCCGCCAGCACCTGGGCCAGCTCTTTCACCGTCGGCGGTTGCTCTCGGATCGCTCGCACCTCGTGGGCCACGCCATGGGCCTCCAGCCATTTCAACGCCTTGCGGCAGGTCTCGCACCCCTTGTAAGCATACACTTTCAGCATCCCCCTCGATAGCCTCGACCCACCCAGCGCGCAATCTCAAGCCGCTCCCCGCCCTCACCCGGCTCGCACCCACTCCATGCCCCAGGCGATGACCAAAGGCGTCGTCAAAAGACTCACCAATGTGGTCGAAAGCACCACCTGAACCGCCGTCGCCCCATGGCCTCCGTAGTGCCGCGCGATCATGATGTTGAACACGGCCGAAGGCATCGACGCCTGTATCACCAGGATATTGCGCAGTTCCTCGCTCACCGGCATCCACTTCGCCACCGCTAGAAAAGCCAGCGGAATCAATCCCAACCGCAACAACGGACTCAAAGCCGCCACGCCCCAGCGAATCCGTTCCTGCCCCCAAATCTGCGCGATCGATGCCCCAATGATCATCAGCGCCAGCGGCACCGCACAGGCCCCAATGAAATGAAACGTCGTCCGCGCCACCTCGGGCACCCAAACGTGTGTCCCTGTAAAATTGAGCAAACAAGCCGTCACGATCGCAATCACCGGAGGATTCAGCGCCAGCCTCCAGGGCGCGCTCGCCACCCCCGTCAACAGCCCCACTCCCGCCACCCAACACGCCAACTCCACTCCTAGCGTGAACGTGAACATCACCCCCAACGTCCGCCCATCCGGACACAGCGCCACCACGATCGGGATCGCCACAAACCCGTAGTTTTGCAGTCCATTGGAGACCGCAAACGTCCGCCGCCCCTCTCCCACATGCAGCCCGATCAGCGGCGCAGCCAGATAGGCCACGGCGATTCCCAAAACCACCAATCCAAACCCCAACGCCGCCGCCACCAGCACCGGCCCCAGAGCCATCACCGCCTCATTCCCGGTCACTCGATCCAGGATCAAACACGGCGTCAGCACCGCCACCACCAGCCGCATCATCCCCTGATCCGCCTCCTCAGGCAGCACCTTCTTCCACCGCAACACCCCGCCCAGGAGCATCGTCAGATACACCGGCAAAACCACATTCAGAATCGAGACAAAATCGAGCATCTCTGTTGCAATCTCCGCAGTCTGACGTGGATCGCCACACCCTGCAAATCCGCGTTCCCACCACCTTCGCAAAATCCCCCCACACTCCCGATCGGAGCGCGGGGAGAGATCGCCCAGATCAATAACTCTTCGCAAACACCACCCGACGCTGGCTCGGCTTGCCGGTCAGGAAGCAAGTACCCTCCTCCGCATACTCATCCCCCATCGGGATGCAGCGGATCGTCACCTTGTGCTCCTTGCTCAGCCGCTCCTCTTCCTCACGGCCACCCGCCCAGTGCATCAGGGCAAAGCCACCGTGAATTTCGGGTTTATCCCCATTCTTCGGCGTGAAGAACGCCACCATTTCTTCGAGCGTCTCCAACCGATGCGTGTGCTCATCCCGCAACGCCTGCGCCCGCGTCAGCATCCCATCTTGAATCTCCTGCAGCAGGTCCGTCACATCGCGCAGAAAGTCTTCCTTCGGCACAAAGTCCTTCGCCTTTGGCCCTTGATCCCGCCGACACACCGCCACACTGCGCTTTTCAATGTCGCGCGGCCCCAGCTCGATGCGCAGCGGCACGCCTTTTTTGATCCACTCCCAGTTGCGCGCCCCACCCGCGATGTCGCGCTTGTCCACATGCACGCGCAGCCCCTGCCCCGCCCAGTTATGCGCCCGCAGCGTACGCGCCAGCGCCTCGCAGGACTCGATCACCGCATCGCGTGTCTCCGCCTTCGGCGTCACCGGCAGAATGACGATCTGATGCGGAGCCACCCGAGGCGGCAGCACCATCCCGTCATCGTCCGCATGCGCCATGATCATCGTTCCGATCAATCGCGTGCTCACCCCCCAACTCGTCGTCCAAGCAAACTCACGCTGATTCTCCCGCCCCAGAAACTGGATGTTCGCCGCCTTCGCAAAGTTCTGCCCCAAGAAGTGGGACGTACCCGCCTGGATCGCCTTCCGATCCTGCACCATCGCCTCCACCGTGAAGGTATTCAGAGCACCCGGAAAACGCTCCGCCTCGGTCTTCTCCCCCGGGATCACCGGGATCGCCAGATGCTGCGTCAAAAAGTCCGCGTACACCTGATGCATCAGGCGCGTCTCCTGCATCGCCTCTTCCGCCGTCTCGTGGGCCGTATGTCCCTCTTGCCAGAGGAACTCCGCCGTGCGCAAGAAAAGGCGCGGGCGCATCTCCCAGCGCATCACATTCGCCCACTGATTGATCAGCAGCGGCAGATCCCGGTAGCTCTCCACCCAGCGCGCAAATGCCGCTCCAATGATCGTCTCAGAAGTCGGCCGAATCACAAACGGCTCAGCCAACTCGCCCGTCGGCACCATCCGCGTCGTGCCATCCTCCTGCTTCTGCGCCTCCAGCCGGTGATGCGTCACCACCGCGCACTCCGTGGCAAATCCCTCCGCGTGCTCGGCTTCCTTTTCCAAATAGCTCAGCGGAATCAGCAGCGGAAAATAGGCATTCACATGCCCCGTCTCCTTGAACTTCTCATCGAGTTGACGCTGGATGTTCTCCCACAGTCCGTATCCCCACGGCTTGATCACCATGCAACCTCGCACCTCCGAGTTCTCCGCCATATCGGCGGCACGGACGACTTGCTGATACCATTCGGGAAAATCTTCTTCGCGACGGGGGGTGATGGCGGTGGACGGCTGGCTCATGAACGTTGAATATCGGGCGTGCAAAGTAAAGCCTCCCGCCGCCCGGTCAACGAGCGCCTTCACTCCTCTTGACCCGGAAAACCGTCGTCCCCCTCCAAAAATCGCGATTCCCGCCCGGGCTCTGCGCCACTTTTTCGTCCTGACCAGGGACCCAATCCCCATCGCAAAAAGCTCCGTTCCCACCAAACCGCACACCCAAAACGCCAGGGTGAGCTGTTCCGAGGACGCCCCCTGATCCCTCATCCGTTCCGCTGCGAGATCCTCGCCGTGCTTCACGTTTTTGCTATCATGTCAAAAACCATCCTCGCCCTTGGCGCCCACTACGATGACTGCCCGTTTGGCATTTCGGGCACGCTGCTGAAGGCGGTGCGGGCCAATCAACGGGTGGTGATGTTGAGCCTCATTGGCGATTACTCCAACTGGCCGCCCGTGCAGGGTCGGGAGGCGGCGCTTTTGGAAAAATCCCGCCAAATGGCTGCGGAACGCGGCATGGAGATGCGGTTCTTGAACTACGCGAGCATGGGTTACGAACCCACCCTGGAGATCAAGCGCCAAGTCGCCGAGGTGGTGCGCGAGGTCCGGCCGGACACGGCTTTCATGCTATGGCGGCAGGATCGTCACCCGGATCACGAGGCCGCCTCCGCCATCTGCCACGCGGCCTTGTTTCAGCCCGCCCGGCTCACCGGCGACAACAACGCGCGCAGCCCTTCCAAAGTCTTCTGGTACGATAATGGTCCCGGACACACCATCGATTTTACGCCCGACACCTACGTCGATGTGTCCGAAGAGTGGGCGGGCGTGGAGGAATGGCTGGGTGGGTTGATGGCCTTCGTGCGCAATCGGCCGCTCGACGTGCAGCGCGATGCCGCCATGGAGACCAAAACGGTGCTGGCGCGTTACCGGGGCCTCGCCTGCGGGGCCAAATACGCCGAGGCCTTTCGCAGCGTCCGTCCGCTCAAGCAGGAGGCGCTGTAACCTTTCAAAACCCCGTCATGATCGAGCACACCGTCACCTTTCGCCTCAAGCACGCCGCCGGATCCCTGGAAGAAAAAGACTTCCTCGAAGCGGCGGCCCAATTGACCGCCATTCC
>JAGRPD010000231.1:0-155 GCA_020439875.1 Verrucomicrobiales bacterium | reverse complement strand
CTTCGGCATCACCATGCGCTTTGAAACCCAAGCTGAGTACGACGCCTACACCACCCACCCCGATCACGTCGCCTTCGTTCAAGACCGCTGGATTCCCGAGGTCGCCGATTTTCAGGAGGCCGACTTTGTGCCTTTTCTCCCGTGAAGGAAGACGC
>JAGRPD010000230.1 GCA_020439875.1 Verrucomicrobiales bacterium | reverse complement strand
GACATGGCGGGCATCGTGCATTTTTCCAACTTCGCTCGCTTCATGGAACGCGCGGAACACGCTTTCTTCCGCGAGGTAGGGCTCTCGATCTGGGAAGATCCCGCTCAGATCCCCACCGAAGATCGAGTGGCCTGGCCGCGCGTTCACTTCGCCTGCGATTTCCACGCCCCGTTGTTTTTTCAGGAGGAATTCGAGGTCGAACTGCTGGTGGAAGAAATCCGTTCGAAAGCCATTCGCTATCTCTTCCGCTGTTGGAAAAACGGCGGTGTGTTGGCGGCGGAAGGCCGCATGGCCGCTGCCTGCGTGAGAAAAGATCCCGCCACTGGCCGCATGCAGGCCGTGCCGATCCCCGATCGCATCCGCGCCTGCTTTGCCCCTGCCACCGAGGCCCAACTCAAGCGTCCCCAGGTGCGATCGCCGCGCGACGGCGCTGATTGATGCGGAGCAGCAGCTGTGCCGTCGCTTCCGCATCGCAGAGAGCGCGATGGTGTTGCGTCAGCGGAATGCCGAAATGCTCCGTCAACGCCGCCAGACCGTACGATTTGAGTCCCGGAAAATGGCGACGTGACTCCACCTTGGTGCACAGAACCGGACGCTGAAAAACCTGCTCCAAGCGTCCGTATTCCGCGCGCAAAAAGCCGTAATCAAAGCTGGCATTGTGAGCCACCAATACGGCCTCACCGATGAAAGCCCGCAGCTCACCTGCCACCTCAGAAAAGGTCGGTGCCTCCGCCACCATCGCGTTGGAGATGCCCGTCAATCGGGTGATGAATGATGGAATCCCCCGCCCTGGATGGATCAGCGACTGCCACCGCTCCGTCACCTCCCCTCCCCGCACCCGCACCACGGCTACCTCCGTCAGGCGATCCCGATCGGCCCGGCCACCCGTGGTCTCCACATCCACCACCGCGTATTCCTGATCGGGATCCACCATCCACTGCACGCGATGCACCGCCACCTCCAGTCCCGCCTGTTGCAGTCCCTGCAGCTGACGCAGTTGATTGCGACGCAGGGAGTCCCCTTCCGCCTTGATTTCAATCCAGCGCCATCGACCCGACTCCCGCACTAGCAGATCGGGGTAGCCATCGCGTTGATGCTGAAAATCTTCCGCCATGCGCCGCAGCAGCTTCACCACCACCAGCGGATTTTCCTCCCGCAGCCACTGCAGCAGCACCGGCAGCAAAGACTCATCCCAGAAAAACAGCCCATTCGGTTCTCCCCACACCCGAGCCGCCGTCCGCTCCACCTCCGCCGCCAGCCCACCCGGCTGCCGCCAGCGCTCCGCTAACTCTGCCAACTGAGCCGCATGGACTCGACCAAAACTGCCATCTCGCAAGGTCGGCGGCCATCGCTCAAATTCATTCGGCAACCGCGCCTGCGCTCCATAGAGCAGATCCCAAAAGGCCAGGCCAAACAGCATCCGCCAAAACGCGTTTTCCACATGCCAAGCCTCGCCCCCCCTCTGCCGAAACCACCGCACCGCAGCCGCCTCAGCCTCATCGCGACCGCTCTCATCCAGTGCCAGCACCCGCGCCTCTCGCAGCATCGTGGACAGCGCCCCCACCCGCATCCCTTGATACTTTCGTCCGAAAAAGTCCTCCGCAAACAGCAACTCCTCATCCGAATCCGGCTCCTCCAGCATCCGATCCAGCAGTGGTCGCGCCGCCTCCGCACCCTGCAGAGCGTAAACCAAACGCGCGTGCCGCTCCGTCGCCGGATGATGCCTGGCCAAAGCCAACACCTCGCAGGCCATCTCCGCCTCACCATCCCGCTCCAAGGCCCTCCCCAGATCATGCAGCAGCCGCTCCCGCTTTTGCTGCGCCACCTCTTCCGTCCCCACTGGCCAGCTCGCCGCCTGCTCCGCCAAAATCCGCCGCTCAACGGGCGTCACCGCCTGATCCAGAACGCGCCGAATTTCCGCAAAAAAATACGCCTCCAGCGCCGCTTCCCGAGAGGCAAAGCGCGGTTCAAAACCCGCCCCTTCTTGTCGCCGCGTCCGCATCACCCCCAGATCCCGCAGGGTGAACAGTCGCAACCCGTGGCTCAATCGGCCAAAATACAGAAAAAACAGGTACTCCAGCTCGCGAGAACGCCCCCGCGTCACCACCCCCACCGCCTCCTCGCCCTGGCTCCACGTCGCATGATCCAGCACTCGCTCCACCTCCGCTCGCACCACCTCCTTCGCCAGCTGTCGCCACCCCCGATCATCCACCCCACCCAGCCGCAACAGCATCAGCAGTTGGGATTTTGTCCGTCCATCGAGATACGCCCCGAAATCCGCATCCAACACCGGGACCGCAAATCCCGCCGTCTCCAGCTCCGCCCAGGCCGACTCGGGGTTCGAGATTTCCGCGTAACGCAGTTTTGCCCGATCAAACACCCGGCCCTTGCGATTCAACATCCGCACGTAAAGCGCCCGCGCCTCCTGCGACATCCCACCGAAATCCTCCAACCAGCCCCGATGTTCCGGCCCCAAAAGCTCCACCGAATGTTCGAGCACAAAGTCCACCATCTCCTGGAAATGATCCAGGTAGTAAAACGGTTGAAGCAGAGGCAACGGCATGTTCCAGCCGCACGATGCCCTGCCCCGCCCACTTGTTCAAGCAAACACCCAACCCGCTGCCCCATCCCCTTCAAAAATCAGCAATCTGTGTTCATCAATCGACATTCAAGAAGCTGCGCATTGCGACCTTCCAGCGTTGACCTTCTCTCGACGCGAACCGCCAACGTGGCTTGACTCTCCCGAGTCGAGCCATTGTGCGTTGCAAGCCGGACAGCGTGGAATTTGAATGGGAACGCCCAAGAGCAGCGACGAAGCAC
>JAGRPD010000229.1 GCA_020439875.1 Verrucomicrobiales bacterium | reverse complement strand
GTCAGGCTACGGACGCGTCGGAGCCATTGCTTTTGTAGCTCGATCTCTCCCGAGTCGAGCCGTTGTGCGTGGTGAGCAGGACGGCGTGGATTGGGAATGAGCGCGCCTGGGAGCAGCGACGACGCCCGACTCTGGAGAGTCAGGCTACGGGTGAAACCTCTGCAAAGCGCTGGACGGGGTTCTGAATCGCGCGGAGAGATTCCGGCGAGTTTGTTGCCGCCTTTTTCACCATGAAGACGCCTTTGAAAAAACTGCCGGCCAAGGAGCGCGAGACGTTGTTGCAGGCGTTGAAGACACGGTTCGAGCATCACAGGGAGCGGCATCCGAACGTGGCTTGGACAGCGGTGGAGGCGAGGCTGCTGGCGAATGATTCGAAACTGGCGTCGCTGCATCAAATGGAGCAAACCGGTGGCGAGCCGGATGTGACGAGCTTCGACAAAAAGTCGGGCGAGATCGTGTTCATGGATTGCTCCCCGGAGAGTCCGAAGGGGCGGGTGAGTGTGTGTTATGACCGCGAGGGATTGGAGTCGCGCAAGGAGCACCGGCCGAAAGACACGGCGGTGGACATGGCCACGGCGATGGGCGTCGAGCTGATGAGCGAGGATCAGTATCGCGCGCTGCAGGAGCTGGGTGAATTTGACAAGAAGACCTCGAGCTGGCTGAAAACGCCGCCGGAGATGCGGAAGCTCGGGGGTGCACTGTTCGGCGACCGCCGCTTTGGCCGCGTGTTCTTTTACCACAACGGCGCGCAATCCTACTACAGCGCGCGTGGATTTCGCAGTGTGCTGAGGGTTTGAAGATGGACGAGAGCTCAAAGCCCAAGTCGAAGAGGAGGCGATGGATCGTGATCTTGCTCCTGGTCGGTGTGCCGCTGGCTCTGCTCTCTTGGCTGACCTTCAGTGACATCGGACCTCCTGATGAGACACCGATGAAACTCGGGAGTCTGCCGTCGCCCCAGCCCGTGCCGAATCCATTGGAGGAGTTTGTGAGACGACATGGCAGAGCGATGGATCGCTTTTACGAAGAGTATCAAGCGCTAGCGATAGACTTCGAACTAAAATACGGATGGAGCGAGGAAGCAGCGTGGAAGTCGGCAATTGAAAAAATACTCCATGATCACGCGAGCCTTCGGGAAGATCTTTGGGCTTTTGCTAAGGAGGATCAGACCTTGCAATGGTCGGGTGTGACGCCCGAGGCCAGCCGCCTGATCGGTCAAACCGAAGTACTTGCCGCTTGGAGGATGATGCTTTTCATGAGGTCGCGGCCTCGTTTTTCATGTGGCTCTTCTCCCAATCTAACAACCACTGCTTGCGCCAAATGCCTCCGCCGTAACCGCACAACTTGTTGTCTTTGCCCATCACGCGATGGCAGGGGATGAGGAGATAGAGGCGATTGCTGCCGTTTGCGCGAGCGACTGCGCGGCTGGCCGTGGGACGACCGAGGCGAGTGGCCAGAGCTTGGTAGTGGATGGTCTGACCAAAGGGCAAGTTCCGCAGGGAACTCCAGACGAGTTTTTGGAAATCGCTGCCTGCAGGCAGGAGGGGAACAGAGAAGTTGCGGCGCTGACCGCTGAAGTAGTCGTTCAACTCTCGTTGCAGGCGATCCAACAGGGGATGTCCGCCCGGTAGAATGGGGCGGTGGAGCAGCCGTTGCGTTGAGGAGAATCGGTGTTCGACTCCTTGAGCATCGGTGAACTCCAATAGCGCGACGCCGCCGTCTCCGGCCACGGCGATCATGGGTCCGATGGGTGTGTTGAGGAGTTGGGAGAACAGAGGAGGACCTGTTTGGCGAGACCGTTTGGCGGCGGATTGCATGGCGACGGTGTTGAGCCTTGAACGCTGATGGACTCTCCTTCAACAATCGAGTTTGCATCGCCTGCGGAAATTGAAGCGCAAGGCTTTGGTTCAGGAACTCCGCTGCAGGACCGTGGCTTGACTCTCCCGAGTCGAGCCGTTGTGCG
>JAGRPD010000228.1 GCA_020439875.1 Verrucomicrobiales bacterium | reverse complement strand
TCTCCAGAGCCGTGCTTCGTTGCTGTTCTTGGGCGTGGTTTGCTCCAAGCTCTACGCCGTCCGGGCTTGCCACGCACAAAGGCTCGACTCGGGAGAGTCAAGCTACGATGGCGGATCGCGCCGGGTGAGGGGCAAGGTTGGAAGTCTGCCTTGCGTAGCTTGTTGAATGTCGATTTTCGATTTTCGAGGGATGCGGTAGCGCGGTTCATTCTCGATCTCAAAGGCGATGGCTTTCGGGGTTGCGCGGGTGGTGGGGGCTCGCCAACCTTGCTGGCATTCATGCCTGCGCCGTCCTTGAGCCAACGCCTGTCCGAACATGTGTCGGCGGATTTTTTCCGTCCGCTGTCGCGGCCTTCGGCTCCGGTGTACGTGGATTGCGCGGATCGTCTGATCGATGAGGCGGGGGAGACGGGCCGCCTTTCTCACAAGGAGGCGCTGGAGATCATCCGAGAGGTGCTGGCGCGGCATCCGGCGGTGTTGTTGGGCGATGATGAGGGGGCGTCTTTGCGGGATATTCGAATGCGTGCGGGACAGTTTTTCAATCGCTTGGTGGGGGCGCACTGGCTGGAGGATCAGACGCTGGGTTTGCATCAGCGCTGGGCGGTGGTGTCTCCGGGGCTGCGGCCTCTGATGCGGATGCTGCGGGATCTGGCCGAGGATGAGGTGGCGGAGTTGCGGACTTTTGCCGATACGCTGCGCGGTCTGTGCCAGACGCTGGAGGATCCGAGTGTGCTGGATCCGACGGTGCGTACGGCGGATGAGGTGCGATCCGTGGTGACGGATGTGACGCGGCGTTTGGAGCACGCCATCGAGCAACTGCATGCGGTGGAAAAATTGGTGTCAGGTTTTGAGCAGCGGCAGCGGCGGACGGAGTCGGCGGCGGAGACGCTGCGGCTGTTTTACGAGGACTTCAGTCAGGGTCAGCACATGGTGTGTTACGATGCGCTGCGGCGGGGTGGTCTGCTAAACCGCATCGAGTTCGCACGGGCTCGGATCTCGACCCGGCACGATGATCCGCTGATGCGGGAGCGTCTGGCGGAGGGCTTGCGGGAGCACTACGGCTACACGGATGCGGAGGCGTATGATCGGGCGCTGCGCTCGTTGGTGCAGTTGGAACGCGATCTGGCGGGGTTGAAGCGGCGGGCGGAGGCGATCGATCTGCGCATGGCGGCCTTCAATCGACTGTCGCAGCAGCGGTATCGCTATCAGACGGAGTTGCGGGGTCGGCGACCGGAGTTGGTGAAGGCTTACTGCGAGGCGTTGAACGAGGACTTGGGCGGGAGACGGTTTGCGGAGCTGCGGGGCGATGAGCCGGACTTCACACCGCGCTGTCCGGAGGTGCGATTCTTTTTTGGCACGGCATCGTTGTACCGCCCACGTCGGGTGAAGACGGCGGTGGATTTGAGCTTCACGACGGGGGGAGAGGCCCGCCAGAGTGAGGAGGATGTGCTGGCGGCGTGGAAGGAGCGGCAGCGATTGGCTCTCACGCCAGCGCGTGCGGCGCGGCTGGTGGCGCGGTTGTTGGAGAAAAAAGGGGAGAGTGCTTCGACGGCGGACATCGCGCTGGAGACGGCGGATGATTTGCTGGATCTGCTGGCGGCGGTGGCTTACGAGCATGCGCCGGACCTCGCGGGCAAACGGGTGCGCTGGAGTGTGGATGGCGTGCGGCGGCGGCACGGTTTGGAGCCGGAGCGGGTGGAGATGGATGCGGTGACGGCGGAGCACCGGGTGGAGCGCTTCACGCTGAAGCGGGACGGCTGAGGCAGCTGAGGCGAGTGGGGAGTGGCGCGGGGCTTACTCGTGCCGGAGGGCTTCCACGGGATTCATCCGGGCGGCGCGGCGGGCGGGATAGATGCCGAAGGCGATGCCGGTGATGACGGAGATGGAGAAGGCGAGGGTGGGTGCCCAAAACTTCACCACGGTGGCCACGCCGGCGACCTCGCTGACGATGATGGGGATGGCGATGCCGAGGATGACGCCCATCAGTCCGCCGACGCCGGAGAGCAGCACGGTCTCGACCAAAAACTGGATGACGATGTCGGACTGACGCGCGCCCAGGGCGCGGCGCACGCCGATCTCGCGGGTGCGCTCAGTGACGCTGGCCAACATGATGTTCATGA
>JAGRPD010000227.1 GCA_020439875.1 Verrucomicrobiales bacterium | reverse complement strand
GCGGACTCGAACTGACCCATCCTCCTGCATCGTTGTCCCAATTGGTGCCCTGTCCCGCCCAGCCCGCTCGAAACGGAATGTAAGCTCTGTAACCACTGGGGCGGCTGCCCGAACTGGCAGGGGGAGGGGTGGAAGAGGGAGGATTGTTGGCAGTTGTGTTGCTTTGATTGGAGGTCTTGGAGGTGTTCGGAGAATTTGGCTTTCCGCTGTTTGCTTGAGCCATGTCTTGAGTGGAATTATTGGGTTTTTCAGTCATGGACGCGGGCGAGGGATCGGCCGGTTTGACCCTTTTGCCTTCTGCAAATTTTGTGAAGTCGGGGGAGACCACCACCACGTTCTCCATCCCCTTTCGGTTCGTCAGAATGCTAGTCGCTTCCTCTTTGGACAAGGCCTGTCCCGTGCGCGCATCCACCCCTTGCCAGTTGTTTTCTTCGACCCAAAACTTCGGCATCTTCTGAATCATGAAGCCCACACCTTCATGATCGAAGTTTACGATGTCGCGAAAATCGGAGGACTTGCGTTGAGAGAGATCAATGGTGCGCGGCTGTTCCTCGCCCTGCAGGTGATAAACGAAAGTGCCGCGATCTACGATCCAACCGGGAATGCTGGGCAACGCGTTGGGAAGGACGAGGGTGAGGTGAGGCAGCGCCTTGTCAGTCAGCACTTGGGAGGGCTTCCAATCTTGCCAGGCCACCGTTTGCAGGCTGCCGCTGTAGGGACTGCGAACTTCCAATTGGCAAGTGGGTGCGGAGTCTGAGGCGCTGGGCACGTCGGACACGAGAACATCGGTTGAGGCCACTGGATAAGCCGGATCGAAGTCTTTGGCGCTCAGTCCTTGGCCGAGGGTGGCGACGGGCAGGTTGAGGTGAGGATCGGTGAGTTGCAGCCCAGGTTTCCAGTCCTGCCAGGCGATCAAACAAGCTTCTCCTGTGATGGGGCTGGGAACGGAAACGACTCGAATCCCAGAGGGGCTCTGAGGGATGAACTCTTTCGGAGCAAGGAGATTCAAAAGGGGAAGGCTGCTGGGCAGTCGAATGACCAAGGACTTTTGCGTTTTCGGATCTTCCCAGTTGATCTCCGAGTTGGGGTACCACTTCCGATGGGTCACTTCCAATTCGGGATGGTCGTCGAGGTAGGGATTGGCGATCTTGCCCTGGGCAAAGAAATGATTGCTTCCTGGATCGGCAGCTGGTGCGGTGAAGGGTTCAGCGGCGTCGAGAGGCGGGAGTTCGGAGGGCAGAGAAAACCAGAGTGGCTCGGAATCCGAATCTTTCTGGGGCAGCTCTGCGGAGGCGATTTTGGCATCCGGCCGCCAGAGGGAGGCGGGGATCACGAAGGGGTGCGAGACATCGGCGATCTGAACTTCGACGCGGCGAGGTGAGTCATCCCCCTGAGCCTCAGCGACGAGGTTTTCTTGAAGCCAGGCCATGGCAGGTTCTGCGTCGAGACGGGCGGCGATGAGGTAAGCACTGAGCCGTTGAGGGTCTGCCTCGGGAAGGTCCTCCGCTTGGATGAGAGCAGCCTGAGCTTGGAGGGGGCGTGGCACGGAGTCTTCTCGCAGAGTCTCGAGCAAGAAGCGGCGTTGAGCGGTGTGAGACGCGGTGTCAAAGGAGGCGACGAGAGTGGTCAACTCACCGGGAGAAAGACGGGCCGCCTCAGCGAGGAGGAGCTGCCGCATGGTTTCGCGAGAGCTGGGTTCATCGACATCGCCCTGAGTGATGAGTTCGCGAACCACATCGGCCGACGCAGCACCCTGGGCGCGTTTTTGCCCGAGGGTCCACTCGAGATGCCAGGTTCGGATGGCCTCATCTTCTGACTGCTGGGCGAGGAGCAGGCAGCGGTCCAGCTCTTTGGTTTGGCCGCTGCTTTGCAGCTTTGTGGCCATGAAATCCAAATCGTCTTTGGTGAGGAATGGCCAGGACTCGGTGGAGGCTTTTTCGGCGAGGGGGAGCCACTCCTGGAGGATCAAATTTGGATCGGCCTGTTGCTGACGGGAGGCAAGGATGAGTTCCCGATAATAGCGATCGGCGTTGGTCTGGTTGGGGAGGTTCTGCCACTGAGTCCGGGCAAGGTCGAGCGGCGTGGTCGGGGTGCGGAGAAGCATCCAAGCCAACACAGCAATGACCACGATCCCGAGTCCTAGAGCGAAGGGCAGCAGCAGCTTCGATTTGGTGGAGGTATCGCCTTGGACTGGATCGGGCTGCCGCTGGGGTGGCGGCGGAGGCTCGGGTGCCCTGGTTGTGGTGGTTTTGGTTTTGGGTGGGGGCTCTGCCGGATGGGCGATGTCGGCGAGGGGCGAGCGTTTGGCTTCGGGTGTTTGTTCGGGTGGAGCAGCGGGCGCAGGCATCGCTGTTTCGGGCTCGCGCCATACGGGCAAGTCCAGCGGGAGCTGCAGTTTCTTTTTGCTAGTAGGACATTTGATGACATTGCCAGCCTTCCAGGCGTTTCGTTTGATGGTGAAGGGCTCTGGCGGCGTGCGGGTGTCGTAGGGAGAGGTGAGGGTGTTGGTCTCCGGCACGGCGGTGGCCAACAGCAGGGGAAGGTTCTTTTTGGGAAGGCGAAATGGAAACTGGGTATGGGGGCAGGTGACGTTGCCGCCGGCTTCCCACTGCTGGACGGGGACTTCGAACGGAATCGCGGGCTGCCGCTGGTCGTAGGGACTGATGACCCAACCCGGTCGATCGACCAGGGGTTGCGCCTCGCCTTGAGGGGTTGGAAGTTCCTGGGGGAGGCGGAAGAGACGGTCGGATTCAGCGATCTCCTCGCCGGCCTTCCAGCGGATGGCTTCGACCGGCACGGGCTGGCCGGTGTAGGGGGAGAGGATCTCAAAGGCCTTGCCTGGAACGGTGCGACCCAAAAGCAAGGGCAACTCATCGGGTAGCCGAAAGGGCTGCTCTCCGTCGTGGCAGGTGCCTCCCTTTACCCAACGGTCCGGTGGGATCGAGATGGCTCGATCTTTGCCGGTGCGGAAGGGCGAGAGTACCCAGCCTGGACGATCTTCGAGCGTCTCCGCCACGGGAAGATCGAGGATTTTCGGCAAGCGGAAGGTCTTCCACTCCGCTTCGCTGGCCTCGGGATCCTCGACTTCAGCGCGGTCCATCCACTTGCGCGGTGGCACGTCCACCTCGCGGAAGGGGGGGAAGGGGGACTTCGCTTTGAAGACGTCTCTTCCGAGGGAGCCGAGCCGCAGGGGCAGTTCGGCGGGGAGCCGGATGGGCTCTTTGAGTGCGGCACGGTCGGCTTGGTCTTCCTTTGAGAAATCCTCGGGACGGAGGATGCCGCCTTTTTTCCAGCGGTTCGCTGGGACGTGGACAACGAGATGCGTGTAAGGGCTGACGATGGTGCCTTTTTCATCCGCGCGATCGAGCTGAAAGGGGTGTGGCGGGCGATCTGAAGGCAGCCGCAGGCTGCGATGGGGCACGAGGAAATCGGTGGGATCCTCCAGGTCCAGCGCGGTGCCCTTTTCCTGCTGCATCCACTGGGTGGGCGTCAGATCAAACCACTCCCCGCTGTAGGGCGAGCGCGCGCGACCGTCTTTCACATCCTCGAGCTGTAACTGCCAGGAGCCGAGTTGGTCGGGGAGCTGGACAAACTGGCCGTGCTCGGGTGAGACGCAGATTTTGGATCCAGCGTTCCATTTGCCCCCTGCGATCTGGAAAGGGGCGCCTGTTTCCGAGAAGGGATTGATGATCCAGCCCGAGCCGGATTTGGAATCCGTCTCCGCGACGGGAACCCAGTTGGCCAGTTGGCGGGGGAGCTGGAGAGTATTGCCGCTGGAGGGACAGGAGATGGGTGTTGAAACCAGCCATTGCCAGGGCTTCAAGGAGTGCCAGGCCTTGGAAGGATCGAGCGGGCTGCGAAAGACACCGGGTCGATCGGGATCGACGATGGCTCGCAGTGGTGGTCTTTGCTCCAGAGGGGGGAGTTTGAAGGCGCGATCAGTGACCTCGCAGTGCCCGATGGCATCCTCTCGATACCAATCTTCAGGAGGAATGGTGATCGGCTGAGCGACCTGGGGATCGACATACGGGGAGAGGACCTGATTGGGCTGCCAGTTGGGATCACTCTCTGGCTCTGAGACCAGGGCGGCGATCTCCATCTGCTGCTGGCGCTGAGCGAGTTCGGCCAGGTGGTGACGCTGCCAAATCTGACGGATCTGGGCCGGACGAACGTCCGGAATGGATGCTTGCAGGACCTTGGCGGCCCGTTTTTCATCATCGGCAGGGTGAGAGCGAGCGTGACGCACGGCTGCCACCTCCAAACCGAGCGTGAGCACGGAGGCATCAAAGGGAGCGAGGAAGGGCCTGCCCGAACCTTTGCAGATCAGGGTTTCACGCTGGGGGGCTTTGCGACAGCGCTCCCAATTCGTTTCATCGATTTCCTGCGGCTGGCTCGCCGAAAACGGCCCTTTGATCCAGCCGGGCTTTCCTGGCACCCAAACGCCGGGCTCCAGGCGGATGGGGAGCTTGCCCTCCGGCGGGAGTACGAAAAGGCGGTGGCTCGTCGGACATTCGAGTTCCGTTCCAGGTCTCCATTGGTCGAGGGAAACGGGGATGTTAGCTTTGGGGTCAAAGGGAGACGTCACCCGATCGACCACGCCTTCTTTCAAAATCGCGCGAAGCAACGGCGGCTCTGAGCTGGGCAAAACGAAGGGACGATTCGTCACCGGGCAGGGGAAGGGGCCGTTGCCCGCCTGCCACTTGCTGGGATCGACCCGGTAGATTCCGTCCTTTTCCTTTGCAGTCCCTTCGACGTACGGGCTGATGACGGCTCCGGGATCTTCCTCAAGGTACGAGCCCGTCGGCGGAAGCTTCACCAGCAGGTCCTGCGGCAGCCGCACCCGCAGTGGGAATTCTTGACCTGCCTCCCGATGGGTCTCGAGGGTGATCACGTTTCCATTGTCCCAATCGCTCCACGGAATGGTGGAAGACTTGCCGGTGAAGGGGGATTGGATGCGGCCCGGTTCCTGCCCCGCTGCCACATTCAACGGAGGCAGCTGTGCCAGTGGAAGTTGAAAAGATCGCTCGAGATTTGGCCGACGTATCTCCGATCCAGGCAGCCACTCCCGGCCTTCCAGTTCGATGACTTCCCCCGATTGATAGGGGTTTTTCACCGTGCCGCGCTCCCCGTCGAGGGCGCTCAACGGCACCGTCGCAACCCATCGTTTGGCTTCGGCTGGAATGCGGAACCGCGTCCTGCTGTCGGCCGCCGTCACCCACTCATCATCCCAATGATCAGACGTCAGTTGAAAATCGGGCGTGTCCCCCATCGGGTTCGGGTGGAAGGGCGACCACAACAGCCCTGGCCTATCCTCGCGACCCAGAGCGAACAGGAGCGGACGTTCGTCCACCGGCGGGAGGATGAACATCTGGCGTACCGCCGCTCCAGAGCGGGGATACTCGAGCACCCGAGATTCAGCGATCCATGCCTCCGCAGGCACCTCATATAGCCCGGTTTGATAAGGCAGCTTGATCCAACCCGGCCGGTCGGGATCCATCACGGCATCCGGCCAGCGGAACGCCCCTGAGAGGGCCGCTGCCTCTGAGCCTGGAAGCTCCGGCAGCGTGACCAAACAGGGCCGACCCTGGGGCCATCCCACGGGGCGAGTCGCCGTGGCGGGCAGCTCCAGATCCCGCCCCGGAAGCCAATGGGTCCAATCGGTGATGGAAACTGCTTCAAGCGCTGCCCCCGACGAGCCATCGTCCGTTTCGCTGTAGGGGTTGGCAATGACTCCCGGTTCGATGCAGGTCGCGATCCGCGGCAGCAAATCGGCGGGCAATTGATAGCGCTGCTGAGTCGTCGGGCACTGCAAGATTTGACGTTCCACCCAGAAAGAACCCGCGATCGGATGATCTTCGTGGCAGCGCGGACAACGCACCCGGCCATCTGGGCGCACCGCAGAGGCCTCGGGAAACGATGGGGCATCGACGACGTTGCGTCGTCCCCGATCGTGACTTCCCACCAGATCCGCATGCCCTCCGCTCCAGGTTTGTGGCGGAGGCGGATAGACGGGGTTGTTGGTGATGTGGGGTGGGATGACAACGGGTGGCGGCGGTGCGGCCACCACCGGAGGCTCGGGGGGCGGCGCGTCATCGATCTCTCGGGCTAGCCAGGAGGGATCACTGGGCATTGGCACGCCCTGGTGGTGGCAGAGTTCCTTGAGTGTATCGAGGATCGGCTTCCGCTCCTGGGGCTTGCACAAAAGATCCCGGACCAGCAGGTTCGACGCTGGCTCCAAGGACGAACAGTGTTGATAGGCACCGGGGTCGATCTCCGCATCATCGTCGAGTTCACCGCCGGAAATGCAGGCGTAGAGCAAGCGTAAAAAGGCGACCACCAACGGTTTCGACTGCGTCTCCCGCAGAGATTGCACGCCGCGCAGGCTATCCTGATACTGGTTCTCGATCGTCGGCAGCCAGGCGGGGGAAAACACCGGGAGGAAGCCCTTCCACCCCGCCCAAGATTGTACCAACAGAGCGGCTTTTTTCGCATCAGGGATCGTCTCCCACTCGGAAGCGGCCTCAAACCGGATCCAGATATCCTCGATGCCCAGAACCACCCGCTCCCAACCGACGCGGGACAGACGATCCAGCGCGGCTGCCATGGGGTGGATGAGCGGCAGGGTATCCTCAAAGCGCAACCGTTGACCCGATCTCGCCCGCGCAAAAAGGATATCACGCAGGCAAACGGGGCCGGGAACAGAGCCGGTGAGGTAAAGTCCGTCCTGAGCCAAAATGACATCGTCAATCGGCAGAATCGGTGGCAACTGACCCACCAATTGCAGCTTGTCCGCCTGCGCTTCCAGCGTGAGACGCATCTCTTCCAAGGTGGCTGGATCTGTGCCTTCCTGAAGATTGCAAGCAATCGTCAGAAGCTCAGGCTGATCCTCGTCCACCCGGCATCCTGTGTATCGAAAATGATTGGTGTGCGGGAGGAAGGGCCGGAGATTGGGAAACAGCGTGTTGATGCAGGGATAGGAGGGAACCTCAGGGGCTGCTTCTTCGGTCTGATGAATGATGGGCTCCCGCGTCCTTCGATGGGTAGGTTCTCCCGAGTACGTCCGTGCGTCGGCCAGGTAGGCCTCCAAATCACGCCGCGCGTCATGCGCCGTCGGGTAGCGCATTTTGGGATCCTTTTGCAGCAGTCGAGCCAGGATCCTGCGGAAAGGCGTGGAGATGGAGGAGGGAAATTCGTCAGCCTGGTCATGCGGCAGGGCGTCCTGGTGACGGGCGCGGATCAGTTTTTCGTCCTTGAGCTTGCCGTGGTTTTGAAGAAACGGCCCCTGCCCTTGGAGCAGGTACCACATGGTCATGCCGAGGCTGTAAAGATCGCTCCGGCCATCGACGACTGCCATGGAGTCCCACTGTTCGGGACTCGCAAACATGGCCGTGCCATGCAGGCTGCGGGAATCTCCTGTGGTGCTGTCGATGGGGCTGGCCAGGCCGAAATCCAACACGCGGCAATCGCTGAAGCGCTCCAATTGCCCCTCCAAGTCACCCCGGATGTCCTGCAACAAACCGATGTTCTCTGGCTTGATGTCGCGGTGCACCAGACCCACGCGCTCATGCAGCACATCCAACCCGGCGCATACCTGAGCCGCGATGAGGGCGACTACCCGCTCGGGCACACTGCCGTTGAAACGCTGACAAAGACGGCAGAGATCCCCGCCTTCGCAATACTCCATGGCGAGGTAGTCATCCCCCCACCCCAGCACGAGGATGAGATTGGGATGCCGCGTTTGCTTCAGTGCCCGGAGTTCAGAGAGGCGATCTTGGCGTGCTCTCCAGGTGCTTTGTTCGGGATTGAAGACCTTGAGCGCGACCCGGTCCTTCTCGGGATCGACGGTGTAAGCCCGATAGGTTTTGCCGAAACTGCCAGATCCCAACAAGCAGGGACTGCCCCATGAGTCGGTAGCGATCGTAAACTCTCCATAACGGAGCTGTAGGGGCTCCGTCGCGGGCTCATGGCTGTGGCCAGGGCTCTTCATCGTGGCAAATTATGTCGGGTTCAATTCAACCTGCCAAGGGCTATCCTCGCAAGGATCGCCGAGAATTCAAGATCATCGGAAAAGGAAAAGCGATGACGGGTTTCCAGGAAGGATTGCGTCATCGCCTTTACCAGAGTCTCATCGTTGGGATGGTCCAAAGATGAGGAGCGGATTGCCTATCGCCGGTTCACCGCAGTTTCACGGTCTTCGTGACGTAACCGTCTTTTGCCACAACCAATGCAGAGGCTCCGCCGGGGACGGTGGGCTCAGGCACGGCTCCATTGGCATCGGTGAGGTAGGTGGGGGAGGAGATGTCTCCCTGCGTGGCGCGCACCCCAGCACCTGGCACCGGATTTCGCGATTTGGAATCGACGACTTGAACCACATAAGTCTCACAAGAAGCGAGACCCACGACGCAGAGGAGGAGAGGAAGGTATTTCATTCGAGGATCAGAGTTGGCTTTTTCAAACTTGCAGATTCAGAGACGTGAACCCAACAAAACCGCCTCTCTTGGGGGAGAGACGGTCTGGCTGAGCGATCACATCAATCGTATTGCATGAGAGCCTTGAAGTCCTTCGCTGCGGTTGGTGGCGGCGGCTTGGGAGTCGGCTTTTTGGGAGTGACCTGCTGCCGTTGCGTGACCTCGATGACGCGGGTCTGGGTGGTGCAATTGCTGAGGGTGAGGGTGGATAGGACGAGGGAGAGAGCAATGAATTTGTTCATGATGGATGGCAAGGATAGTGGTTTGAGTTATGCAGTCGAGTCGGCGAGGCAATTCCCGCCGACTCTCTTTGACTGAGCTGCATTTATTGAACCCGGAATGAACTTGGCGCTCCAGGGTTGGGGAGGCTGGCGGGCAGTCCAGGAGTCGTCCGGCTGGGAGACGACGGCACTCGATGATACACGTCGTTGGTTTGAGTGCGATAGACGTAGGTTTTTTCGGTGCAGCTAGACTGGGCAACCAGCGCCGCGACCAAGAAGAAGCATGCAAGGTATTTCATAACTTGGAGAATGCTAAATGGAGTTAAAGGATTTGACGAATGGACGCAAGTTTTTCCTTCACTCGCGCTTGAAATCGCCGCCGGAGTTGCTGCCGGAATCCACGCGGGTCGAGGCTCCAGGGACCGCAGTGTCCGTGTTGTCCCGAGGGGTCATCAAGGTGCCACGGCGTCCTGCCAGCACCGTCCACCCGCAGCGATCCGTGGCTTTGGCGAAGTGCACCACCACATTGACCACTCCGTTGTAGTCCGAGCGCCAGCCCACTCCGGCCAGTCCGTTATCGACGGGACGGGTGTCTTTCTTGATCGTGTTGCGGGTGCCTTCCGCTTCGACGTAGATGTTCACATCTTTGCAGGCCTTGTCTCCGGCTGCGATGAAGACGTAGTCCAGGCCGCGGTTCACGTTCACCTCAAATTCGATGGTCACTCCGTGTCCGGCGTAGCCTTCCTGAACCGGGGCAAAGTAGTACATGAGGTCGTGGTATTTGGCGGCCATCTCGTAGGCCTTGTCCGCCGCTTCCATCGGATCGGCTTTGGCGGGGGTGGAAAGCAGGCCGGAGGCGATGATGACGCTGGCGAAGGAGAGGATTGTCTTTTTCATGATTTTGAGATGAGTTTGGTTTTCGGTTGAGTGCGGCACCTCGTCGGACGGAGTCGGTGTTGCCTCTGTGCATGGTTCAATTGCGAAGGCAAAAAGGGTTGTGACCGACTTTTTGAATTTTTTTTCTTCGCGGCAGTATTTAACCAGCTGCGGCCCATTCTGGGGGACATCCCAATCCACAGCACGCGCCATCAGACGGGCGCAGCAGTCGCACACCTTCACCACCGGCCCACCCTTTGGGCCGTGCCTCTGAAGCTCGATCGCCTTATGGGCGGCTTGGGCGATCAGTTCGGTTCAGGAAGGACGTCCCTCACCAGCTGGTCAAACACCTGATGCAACCAGCGCACATCTTCCTGGGAAACGGCGTCTTCAAACCCGATATCCACGCGACGATGAATCTCCGGAAACTTGGCCACCAGTTCTTGAACGGCGGGATGATTCAAGATGTTGGGGGGCAATCTTTCTTCGACGTAGTTTTTCAGCAACGTCACCAACCGGCCTTCCCGCAGCACATTGCTCACGTAGGCGGAGTATTCTTCGTCCACGACGGCGGTCACGCAGCGTCCGCCCTGCATCCAGCCACCAATGATCACCAGGGAGGCGAGCGGGAGCTTGCCTTCATTTCTGGGATCTCTCAGGTAGGCCAACACATTGCGCTGCAGCCTCCCCAGGGCCATGAAGGCATCAAACCACTTCCGATCTTCGGCGTAACGCCGCACGGAAGCCGTCATCGCTAGCTCGGCATCGGTCACGCCCAGCTGTCTTGCGAGCGCTTCGACCTGATCGGCCGAAGCTTTTAGCGTCTCGACGTTCCGCGCCTTGAGGGCGACGATGGCGTCGGAGGCTTTGATGCCGAGAGCCAGCGCCAAATAGACATTGTCTTTTCCTTCACCGGTGACTTTGGAAAGGGTGCCATCGCGCCGAAACCGATTGTACAATCGATTGTAATCGTCTGCCCAAGCTTCTTCAGTGGTTCGCTTTTTGACTGCTGCGAGGGATTGCTCAATCGACAAGAGCTTGTCCACCACGCTGATTTGAGGCAACTCGACGATGGTGATTCGATCTTTGGGCGCATCTTGAGCCATTGCCCATCCCGACCCAATCAGCATCAGACTTGCAAGGCAATGACTCGCCAGAGGGCGGCTCCAAGAAAATCGCGTTGTCATGATCGGAGAACGACATGCAAAAGGCTGCTTTGTCAACGCGCGGCGTGGTTTTATTGAACCTCCTCAGCAGGCATCTGCGGCGTCATTGTCAGTGCGGATTTCTTGAACGCGTGCGGCGGCGGTGGTGCGGGCTTCCTGCTCCATGGGGCTGGTGAAGTAGCCGTGGACTAGGCAGTCGGTGAGGTAGATGCGCAGGAACTCGCGCAGGCTGCCGAGACGCTCGAACTGCGCGGTGTGCACGCATTCGTGAATCAAGAGTTCACGATCGTGGGAGCAGTCGGCGCGGAGATGGATGCCGTATCCTAGCGAGAGGCCGGTGGTGGTCTGGCTGGTGTATCCCCAGCGCTCTCCGAGCTGGCGCAGAAAGGCGGATCTCGGGATCTGGATTTGCGGTACGACGAGGACGCGGATGCGCTGGGGCTGGCTCACGCCGACGAGGCTGGCATCTTTCTGGGCTTCGGGGCTGAGGGGATGACCCAGCTGGAGGGCACGGCTTTGCTCCCGCTGCGCCCACAGGGCGACCCATGGCAGCAGGAGGGGGACGAGACGTGGCGAGGGGGCCATGCGCGGTGGGCGCGGATGCCGTCAGGGCTGCTGCAGCGCGAGCAGACGTCGCTTGAGCCAGGCGATGCCTTTCGAGAGACCTGGCTCGATCATGGAGTCGTAGTGACCTCCCGTCGGCACTTCGAGACGTTCCACGTCCTTGCCCGCAGCTTGAGCGGCGGCGGAGTATTTTTGGAGTTCATCCGTTTCAAACCGGTCGTCATCCGTGGCGTGGAAGAGGAAGACGGGGCATTTCAAATCGGCGACGTGACGCAGGGGGGAGTAGCGATCCGCGTAACCTCGAAGGTCGATGTCGAGTTCGGCAAAGGAGTCCAGCAGATCCTCTCCATAGGCGCTGTGAAGGTCCGTGGATGGGGCGTAGGCGATGCAGCCGCGCAGCTTGGGCGCAGTCTGGGCCAGCATGAGGGCGAGGGTGCCTGCGGAGCTGTGGCCAGCGGCAAAGAGGCGCTCGGGATCGATGAGCGGGCATTTTTCCAGAGCGAGCTTGAGGGCATCTCGGGCGTCCTCAATGCCGCCGTGGCGGGCAGTGAAGGCGGTGACGCATTTGGCGATATCGTCGTCCGAAGGATCCTCCGGGAGAGGGGCGGTGAGATCGTAACTGACCACGATGAATCCCGCCTCCACGTAGGGCAGGTGCTCGGGCATGTCGCCCTCCCCGACGGTGGTGCCATCCATCAGGTAGCTGCCTGCGGGTGCGATGAGGACGCAGGGCAGCTGCTGGCCGGAGGGCGCGTTTTTTGGGCTGTAAATCCACACCGCGTGCCCGGTGCTGGCCACACGGTGTTTCTCGAGCTGAATGCCTTCGGGCAGGTCTTGGCCGGAGGCGGTGACGCCCCATCCGCTCACCGCGAGCAAGGCGACGCAGAGGCAAAAAAGGCGATGCATGGCGGGCGGGGCGTTACTCGGCTGGGGCGATTTGGTTGCGGCTCTCCAGCACCTTATCGACCAGGCCGTAGTCGGCGGCTTCTTGGGCGCTCATGTAGTTGTCACGGTCGGCGTCGCGTTCGATCTGCTCGGTGCTCTTGCCGGTGTGATGAGCGAGGATGCGGTTGAGGCGGCGCTTGAGTTTGTACATGAAATCGACCGTGCGTTCCACATCGCTCGCGGTGCCGCGGGCTCCACCGGAGACTTGGTGAATCATGATGTCGGAGTTCGGCAGGGCGTAGCGCTTGCCCTTGGTGCCGGCGGAGAGGAGGACCGCCCCCATGCTGGCGGCGAGACCGATGCAGTAGGTGTTCACGTCGCAGGTGACGAACTGCATGGTGTCGTAAATCGCTAGGCCGGCGGTGACGGAGCCACCTGGGCTGTTGATGTACATGTGGATGTCCTTTTTCGGATCCTGCATCTGCAGGAACAGGAGCTGGGCGATGATGATGTTGGCCACCTGATCATCCACAGGGGTGCCGAGGAAAATGATGCGATCCTTGAGCAGCCGGGAGTAGATGTCATAGGCGCGCTCGACGCGGCCTTCGGTCTCAATGACGGTGGGCACGACGTAATTGGTCGGCGGCGCGATGAGGTTGGGAAAATGGGGGGTCTCGTGGTTCATGCTTAAGGGGTAATCAACGAGCGGCGGGCGGTCTTGTCAATGGCCGTGGAACCGGGCTCGACTGGGGATAGATACGCGCGGCGGAGGAGATGCGAAACGGGCGACTTCGATGAGGAGCTGAAGTCGCGGCGCAGGGGGGGGGAGCTTTGAGGGGCTGAAAGCCGCCACCGCCACGCGGGTGTTCTCCATTTGTCAAAAGGAAGAACCTGTACTAGGCTGCGCGCCCCTCTGGCCCGGGGTCAAGTCGGGCCAGCCCACCTGCCCCGGTGGGAACTCTCCCCTTTCCCCCCCCATGAACATCAACGTCGAACACCAGCCCAACTGCCGCGCCGTCATCCACCTGCATGCGACTGCGGAGGACGTGCGCACCCGCCGCAAAAACTTGATCGCCGCCTACAGCCGCCAGGCCAAACTGCCTGGGTTCCGCCCCGGAAAAGTGCCCGCTTCGGTCATCGAGAAGCGCTACGGCGACGCCATCACCCAGGAGCTGGAGCGGGAGCTGGCCGGTGAAGCCCTCAATCAGGCGGTGGCGAATGAAGGTCTGGAGTTGCTCCACCTCATCGGCATCGACAACAAGCTCTATCACGACACCGACGGCAGCTTCAGTGCGGATGTGACGGTGAACCTGACTCCGAAGTTTGAGCTGCCCGATTACAAAGGCATCCCGGTGAAGCTGCCCCGCGTCGAGGTGACGGAGGCAGACATCGATCACGACCTGCTGCACCTGCGGGAGCATCACCAATCCTACGAGATCGTGGACCGTGCCGCCCAGCTCAACGACGTGGTGGTGGCCAGCTTCACCGTGACGCTGGATGGCCAGCCGGTGGGCGAAGTCCTGGAGGATGCGCCGGACCATTTGAAGGAGATGAAGGACCAGTGGTTCCTGCTGGCCAAGGAGGATGACTTTTTACCCGGATTCTACGCCGGACTGGAAGGCGCTCAGAAAGGTGAAACGCGCGAAATCTCCGTCACCCTGGCCGAAGACTTCGCCTACGAACCGTTGCAAGGAAAGACCCTGGTGCTGAACACAGAGGTGGCTGAGGTCCGTGAAAAGCGGTTGCCCGAGCTGGATGAGGCCTTCATCCAAAAGATCGGTGGCGAAGAGATGACGGAAGAGAGCCTGCGCCAGGAAGTCCAAGAAATGGTGCGCCGCCGCCGCGAACAAGCTCGCGACGTCTCCAAAACCAATCAAGTGCTGGAGTTTCTCGCCTCAAAGCTCGAATTTGAATTGCCGCAGGAGATGGTCAATCAGGCGGCCCAGAGCCGGACCAACGAAGTGGCTCAGCGCGCCCTGCAGCAGGGCGTGTCCGAAGATGATCTGGTGAAAAACCAAGATGCCATCCTCGGCAACGCCACCCAACAAGCTCGGCAAGATGTGAAGATCAGCTTCATCCTCGGAGAAGTGGCCAAAAAAGAGAATCTGCGTGTCACGGAAGGCCAAATCCAAATGGCGCTGGCCAACATGGCCGCTCGGCAGCGCGAGCCCGTGAAGAAGTTCCTCAAAAAAGCGCAGGAAGAGGGAATCATCGATCGCCTGCGGGAGGATCTGCTGCTGCAAAACGCCATCGCCTTTCTGAAGGATCAAGCGGCGGTCGAAGAAACCGAACCTGAGGCCGAGCACTGCGACGCCCACGGTCACGGTCACGACCACGATCACGCCGAAGGGTAACCCAAGCTGGCGCGGCATCCCGGTGCCGCGCCGGATCTTTGGCTGAAGGGAGGGGGGCTCACGGACGGTGGATTACCACACGCCTTGGGCCAGCATTTGCTTCGTCGCGGCTTCGGCCCAACCGCGATTGGCGGCGGGACTGGCGGGACTGGGATGCAACACCCGCCCCAGATGAAAGCAGGCGCTGGCTCCCAGCGAATCCCGCACAGCAGCGGCTTTTTGTTCGGCGAAGCCACCCACGCCGATCACCCACTCCGGTTGCAGCGTCTGCAGCACCTCGGCGAGGTGGGCGTCGCACGCGGCTTCGAGCGGGGCACGCTCTGCGGCGGGCAATTTGTCGGGCGTGATGTTGGCTCCGGTCTCACTCATGAAGACCAGAGGGCAATAGTTGACCACGAAGTGCCGTTCAAAAAACGCCTCGGGGCTGCCAAATCGCTCCGCAAACAGGCCCCACAAGCGGCGACCACTCACCTCGGACTTGGGGCAGTCAAACCCCTGAATCGGACGCTTGGGATGCTCCGGGACGGGACGCTTCACCGGAGCGGTAAGCCCCATCCAATCCCGCACGGCAGCGACTTCGCCAAAGGGAACGCCGGTCTGGGCCATGCCGAACGGACCCGGATTCATGCCCAGAAACACCACCGCTTTTGAGCCCGTGCCAAAGCGACGCAGGAAGGCCTGATGGGCAGCCCAGGCGTAGTCGAGCGGATTGTAAACCGTATGAACGGGAGCCGAAAACTGCAACTTCCCCACGGCTCGACTCAAGCGCCGGGCCAGCTTTTCCAAATCAGTCTCCTCCATGATGTGCATCATCCGCGCCTGCTCCGTCGCGTCAACTTTTCGCGACCCGTCGGCGGCATCATCGCTGTTTTTGGCGAGAAGCTTGCTGGAGAAATCGGCGGGTGCTATGCAGGAGGGCGACATGGCCGTTTCCGATCCGTTTTCCTCCTGGCGCTCCTTGTATGGCGACCTGCACAATCACTGCGGGATCTCCTATGGTCACGGCTCGTTGGAGGACGCGCTGGCCAATGCGCGGGAGCAGCTGGACTTCGTGTCCATCACCGGGCACGCGCACTGGCCGGACATGCCCGAGCCGGAGCCGCGCATCCAGTACATCATCGATTTCCATGAGGAGGGGTTTGCGCGGTTGAAGCAGGTCTGGCCAGCGATGATGGAGACGCTGCGGCGGCACAACGAAGAGGGGCGGTTCGTGATTTTTCCGGGATTCGAAGTTCACTCGTGCGCCTCGGGAGATCGCAACATGCTCTACAAGGATCTGGAGGGAGAGATCCTGTATCCTCGCGATTTGGACGATCTGCACGCTCAGCTGCGGGCGCTGCGGTTGGCGGGGAAAGACAGCATCGCCCAGCCGCATCACGTCGGCTATTTGAAAGGCACCCGAGGCATCGACTGGAGCACGTTCAGCCCGGAGTTTGCGCCGTTTGTGGAGATGCTCTCCATGCACGGCTGTTCGGAGGACAGTGAGAGTCCGCGTCCCTTTCTGCACTCCATGGGGCCGTCCGATGCGGGGAGCACCATCGCTGAGGGCCTGCGATTGGGTCATGTGTTTGGATTCTCGGGAGGCACGGATCACCACAGTGGGCACCCCGGCAGCTATGGCCACGGGCGCACCGCTCTGTGGGCAGCGGATGGCACGCGAGAGGCCATCTGGGAGGCACTCTACGCGCGGCGGCTGGTGGCACTGACGGGAGATCGCATCGAACTCAAGTTCTCGATCAACGGCGCGCCGCTGGGTTCCGTGATCCCTGCGGCCGCGCGGCGAGATCTTCGGATCGACGTGGCTGGCGGTGCCGCGATCGATGCGGTGGATGTGATCCGCAACGGCAGGTTGTGGCGGCGATTTTCCCAACTCGATGTGAGTCCGCCTGCGGGATCGGAGCGGCGCGAAATGGTGCGGACCAAAATTCATCTCGAACTCGGCTGGGGTGCGAAACACCGCAGCTGCTTGTGGCAGGCGGAGCTGGGGATCGATGCGGGCAAAATCTTGGCGGTTGAGCCGCGCTTTCGCGGTTTGGAAGTGGTGGCTCCGTCAGAGAGGACCACGGAGGCGGGGGAGCGCTTTTTCAACTCCCGGGTATTGGAGCGGAACGAACGAGCGGTTCGCTTTGAGACGCTGTCCCAGGGTAATCCCACCAACTCGACCTGCACCACCCAGGGCCTGTGCCTGGAGGTGGAAATGCCGCCGGAGGCGCAGGTCTGGGCGGTGCTCAATGGCGTGCGGGTCAGCCACTCGCTGGGAACGCTGATGCAGGGTGCGCGCAGCGGTTGCCTGAGCCACACCGATGCTCCGTGCTGGCGCTTTCATCGAGCCCCTCAGCCGGAGCAACTGCGTTGGACCTTTGACCTGCAGGATGAGGAGCCGATGGAGGACGGCACCTATTACGTCCGCGTGCGGCAGGCCAATGACCAGTGGGCCTGGAGTTCCCCCATTTTTCTTCGATCATGAGCAAACCTCTTCGAGTTGGCATCATCGGCACCGGCAGCCGCGGCATTACCTGCATCGGTCGTCAGATCGCCGAGCAGTCCAGGGAGTTGAACGTCACCCTCACAGCCTTTTGCAATCCGACACCGAGTCGGATGCGCATCGCTTTGGATGAACTCAATGGCATTGCCGCCGCCACCGGACAGTCTCCTTTTGACGTACGGTTTTACGACGACCCACTCGATCTGATCGCCGATGTACGGGTGGACCTCATCGTGATCACTTCCCCCACAGCGGCCCATGCTGCTGCCGCTATCCCGGCGTTGAGGTCGGGAAAAAAAGTGTACTTGGACAAACCCATCGCGCACACCTTGGAGGACGCGTTGGCGATCCACCAAGCCGAGCTTGCCTCGGGCAACCCGATGATCATGGGGTTCACCCGCCGTTATGAGGAGCCCTGGCTGCGGCTGCATGAGGTCGCCCGCAGCGGGCGATTGGGCGAGATCAAGATGATGCTGATCCGCGCGGTGCTGCCCTACTCGTTCTATTTCCAGACCTGGCATCGAACCCGAGCGGCCAGCGGTGGCGCACTCAATGACAAAGGGTCTCACTACACGGATGTCTTCAACTGGTTCGCCTATCTCGCGGGAGCCGGTGCGGCCACTCAGGTGAATGCGATGGGCGGCCGCAACGTCTTCCTGCCCCGCACCGACACACCCGCGTTCTGCTCGGAATGCGCGCTAGACTGCCCGTACCGCGCCAGCACGGCCATGCCGGAGACGCAAGACCAGATGAAGGGAGCGGTGGATGCCAGCTACGCCGCAGAGACGGATCCCGCCAAGCGCAAGGATCACTGCGTCTATAAACCAGGGGCGGATATCTTCGATCACGCCTCCATCCACTATCGCTACGCCAACGGTGTCGTGGCCAGTCTCTTCTATAACGTGTACGGCCCGCAGGCGGAGGACGAAGAGACCTTCGAAATCGTCGGCACGCGCGGGCGCGCCATCCTCACGCGACTGCGGGGTGAGATCGATCTCGTCACGGATTATGGCGAGAGGACTCACGAGGTAATCGTGTGCAAATCCGCCGACTTTGAATCCTCCCACTTCGGGGCGGACAAGCGCTTGGTGCAGGAAATCGTCACCTTCGGGCGCGGCGGCACGTCCCCGGTGGATGGGACGGCTGGATTTGAAGCCACCCGCATGATCCTCGCTGCGTTACGCTCGATCGATACGGGTGGCGTGACCGTGGATCTAACTCAATTCTAACACCGCTCTCGCTCCATGCCTCTCACCGCGCGGCTCAGTCTGATGATGTTCCTGCAATTCGGGATCTACGGCCTCTGGCTGCCGATTGCGGGAAAATTCCTCACCGCTGCTCCCGAGACTGGGGGGCTGGGCTTCACGGAATCTCAGATGGGGGCCATCGTCGGATTTGCCGCTTCGGCGGGTGCGTTGTGCTCGCCCTTCATCGTGCAGTTTGCCGATCGGCGCTTTCCCGCGCAGCGGGTGCTGGGCGTGTTGATGATGTGCGGGGGCATTTTGAAAGTGTGTGTTTATCCGCAGTCGGCTTTCGGGGCTTGGCTGCTGCTCTCCGTAGCCTTCACCTTGATGTTCATGCCCGCGACGGCGATTTGCAACGCTCTGGCCATGCGCCATCTGGACGATCCCGAGCGCCAGTTCCCCGGCATCCGCGCGTGGACGGCAGTGGGCTGGGTGCTGATGGGTTGGACCTTCTCTCTGCTGATGCTGAAAACCCACGTCAGTCCCAGCTGGCTGCCGCCTTTTTTCACCGGAGATGACGTGCCACGAGTGATGGAGGAGATGCGGAAATCCGTGCTGTGGTCTGGGGTTCTCGCGCTGGGCTACGGCGTCTGGGCCTTCTTTTTTCTGCCGCCCACGCCGCCTGTCGCCACCGAGTCGCAACGTCCCGCCGTAGCCGATGCCTTTGCTCTGGTGAAGGTACCCTCCATCCGCATCCTGCTGCTGGTGACGCTGATCATCAGCCCGATGAACACGCTCTACTTCATGCAGTGCGCCAAGTACCTGAGTGCAGCGGGTTTGGACAGCGCCTACCTACTGCCAGCGATGGCCCTGGGACAGATTTTTGAAGTCCTCATGTACCTGCTGCTCGGGCGCGTGCTGCCGCGACTCGGATTTAAAAAGGTGCTGGCTCTCGGCGTGGCGGGTTACGCGCTGCGGTTTTTTCTTTTTGGCACCATCGGCATTCCGATGGGTTGGATCATCGTGGGTCTGGCGGTGCATGGTCTGTGTTATGCCTTTTTCACCAGCACCTGCTTCATCTACATGAACCGCGTGGCCGCCAAGGATGTGGCCAACACCGCGCAGTCGGTCTTCAACTTCATCTGGTATGGCATCGGGCCGCTGCTGGCGGTGGGGCTCAATGCCCTGCTGGCACGGGCATTTTCGGCCAGTGGAACCTTCACGCTGGCGGAGTTTCGCGGCTTCTGGTGGAGCCTCGGTGTTCTCTCACTGGTCGGGCTCGGCATCTTGATCATCGGGCTCCACCCCCGGCGGGATGAGTCTGCCGAGGGGGCCTGAGCGGCGACGCGCCCGATTCGGTTATCTCCGAAATTACCGTCTTCCCCCTTGGGAAAAAACGCCTCCGGTTTCCCCAGCCTCCCACCGCGAGCAGTGCCGGGGAACGTGCGGTGCTTGAGAACCGGCCCCGGCTGCATTACACTGCCGCCATGCCTTCAGAAGCCGCCACCTCTGACAGCCCTCCCCTCTCCCCCGAGGTGGTGGAGATGGCCCAGCGCGCCGTGAAGGATTTTCACGAGTGCTTTTGGTTCCGCCATCCTGATGCCGAGATCCAGGACCGTGACGATGTCGAACTCATCATCGATCGACTGCGCCGCCATGGCGGGCACCAGGCGTGGAAGCGATCCCAGGAACTCAGGGCATGCCTTTAACATCGTTCCAGAGCACGGTGCTGAAGCTGCTTGCAGAAAACCGCACCGAGCAAAGCCATTTCGCCGGCGGATTGCTGCTCAACGCCACGCTCAATTCAGCGCGCTTTAGTCACGATTTCGATATCTTTCACGAAGTGGCGGAGGAAGTCGCCGAGGCAAGTTCCCGGGACATGGAATCATTGAAACGGGCTGGATATGAGGTCAAGCCAACCGTGGGTGACTGGGAAAATCCCACCACGTTTCGCAAAGCTCATGTTTCCAAGGGCGGCGAGTCCGTTGAAATCGATTGGGCGGCGGATTCCGCCTTTCGTTTTTTCCCCATTGAGGATGACCCGCTCTTCGGCAAACGGCTGCACCTGTTTGACATGGCCACCAACAAGGCGCTCGCCCTCTCGGCCCGCAGTGAGACGCGTGATTTGGTGGATATTGTTGAGCTCGATTCCATCTATCCTCTTGAGGCTGTGGTTTGGGCAGCTTGTGGAAAGGACGAAGGATTCAGCCCCTTGCTTCTGGTCGAAATGATGCGCCGATTTGCGCGCATTTCCCGAGCCACGCTCATGGAAATCCAAGCCCGCCAGCTCGACCCCGTCGAACTGAAAAAAGCGTGGATCGAGATGTCCGACCGGGCCGATGCTGAAATCACCAAGCTGGCGGACACACGACCGGAGATTCCCATCGGCGTGGCGTTTGTCGATGCAACGGGCACACCCGGCTGGATCGGAAAGGATCCCAACTTGCGCATCCACGCGCCCAGCATTCGCGGTTGTTTGCCCTCCGTCACGCAGGCATAAACCATAGCCCCAAGGGAGAAATGCCCTTTGACGCTGGCTGCCTCCAAACAACAGCCTCTTGAGGGCTGCGGGTTGCAAACCCGCGCCACGGCTCACCGCTTGAAAAGCGGTGCCACGGCCGACAGCGTTTCCCCTCACGGGATCAGGAAAGCTCCCTGGATGCCTGCGTCGAGCGTTGCCAGTTGGATGCCGTGGGTGGTGGTTAGTTGCAGCAGGTGGGCGTCCGTGGTTTTTCCCGCACCCCGGCACCAATCCGGCCACGCCGCGACCGGCTGATCATCCGGTAGAAACTGATGCTTGGCACCCAGCGACTGAATCATGCCCGCCAGCACCTGATTGGCTTGCGCCAAAGTGACCTGACCCTGACCCCGGTGCACGGAGACTCGGATGAATCCAAGCTGGGGTATCGCTGAGGTCATCAGGACATCGGAACGCCGTCGTTTCACACTTGCAGCCAATGTCCCATCCGCGCGTGATGCTCGTGGTCTGTCCAACCCCATGCCACCAAGGCGTTTACATCCAGCAAATAGTTCATGGAAAGTCTGCCAGCATCTCTTTCACCGATTCCGTGGTTAGCGGCGGCAGCTTTCCGCCGGATGAAAACGCCGGTGCCCCGGTGGCCTCGCTCTTCATCACCCGCACGGTGCCATCGCCATCACCCCGGATTCGACGGCGAAGGTATTCTGAAAGCGTCATCCCCAGCCGTTTCGCCTCTCTGCGAATGCCGCGCTCTTCATCGTCGGTCACTTTGAAGGTCAGTGTCTTCACGGTAATACCGTATTACCAGAAGCCGTTGGCGCAAGAGCATTGTGGCGGCGACGGCGGGCTTGAGCCGAATTCAGTGATTGGATCGCAACACGCGGAGGGCTGCGGGTTGCAAACCCACTCCGCGTGGCACCGCTTGAAAAGCGGTGCCACGCGGAGTGGCGGCGGTTCGCGTGTATTTGACCACTCTCCCCCTTACTTTCTCGGCATCGAGATGGCTTCCGCGTAGTCCATCTCTCCGGTGCGGCCATCGAAATACTGCACCACCACCTGCGGATGGGGAAAGGCGACCCAGCGGGTGTCACCGAGTTTTTGCGGCATGTTGAAGACGTTGTTCACCTGCACCACGGCAAAATGCGGATACATGCGCTCCATGCGGTCGAGATCCGGCAGGATGTAACTGCTCCAGCGAATGTCGCAGGCACGCGGACCGAACTTGAACATGCCCGTCGCCGGCCGGTCCATCTCGTCGTCCCGCGGCACGTGGTTGACGCTGTTGTGCGGCCCGCAGCAGAACTCCCAGATCGAATCCGTGATCTTGATGGCGAAACTGTTGTGCAGGTCGCCCGTCATCACGAACACCGGCTTGCCCAGCTTTTCCCACTCAGCGATCAGCAGCTCGCGCTCGGCGATGAAGGCCGTCCACGCCTCCTCCTTGTTGTCCGCCGCCTCAAAGCCACCCGCCCCCGCATGCGGAATCATGAAGGGCACGGTGGACACCACGAAGAAAAAGTCGGCATCGCTGTTTTTCATCGAGTCGAGCAGCCACTCGCGCTGCGCGCCGCCGATCATGGACACCCCCTTCTGCTCGCGGTGCATCGTGTCGTGCATGTCGCGTGCGCCGCGAGTGTCGAGCAGGTAAAACTCGCTGTTGCTGACACGAAAGTGGGCGTAGCTGCGGCGGCCAATCGAATACGTAATCTCGTCCGTCACCTTCGCAGGCATGTGCAGCCGCAGCGTGTGGGCATCGACGACTTCCTTGATGTCATACACATACGAGTTCGGATGGCCGAGATCCGACTCATCGTAGCGCAGGTCGTTCACGCCCGCTTCTTTGGTGCCCCAGTGCACATGCAAGTTGAGCATCTCCTTGAGCGGCAGCTTGGTGAAGTCGGTGCCGGGATCCACCAGCAGGTCGCTGCCTT